>CAYLPS010000113.1:9587-11268 GCA_964385625.1 uncultured Anaerolineaceae bacterium
GGGGACAGGCATGTGATTAAAAAAACAGTGGGCGCGAGAGGGCTCGAACCTCCGAACCTCACGGATGTGAACCGTGCGCTCTGACCAACTGAGCTACGCGCCCATAATGGGTAGGCACACATTATACACGACGGTTTGCATGAAGGCAAGCCGAAAATTTCCAATATAACCAGACCTCACAAGTCTCAGAGACTTGTGAGATCTTTCTATTCACCCTTCCACTCCTTCTCCAGGATGGCGTACACATACTCGTCCCACCACCTGCCATTCAGCCAGCGAGTCTCACGCAGCACGCCGTCACGGTGCATGCCCAGTTTCTCCATCACCCTCACCGATGCAGCATTGGATGCATGGCAAAATGCCACCAGGCGGTGGATTTCCAGCTGCTTGAAACTCCAATCCATCACGTGCCAGGCCGCTTCGGTGGCGTAACCCTTGCCCCACTCGGCAGGATGGACTGCCCAGCCCACCTCCCACTCGCGGATGGCTTCCCACTGGCTGGATAACTTGATGATGCCCCTCACCGTGTCGCTGGGTGGGATGGTGATGGCCAGCTGGTAGTTCGTGCGAGGTGTCTGGATTGCATTATTGATATACGATGCGAGCGCCTGGCGTGTTTCAGCCACGCTGGGGGGCTGTCGCTCAAATGTGTGCATCTCAGGAAACGCGTTCATCTCGCACAGCGCGAGAAAATCATTTTCGACGAACTCCCGTAATCGCAAGCGCGGGGTAACCAGCTCCATCGTCGCCACTCACCAACACATCAACTGCAATACAGTCTGGCTAACTAATGATTCTTCACCCCCCAGGTTACATTGGCGAAGTGGTGTATTGGTAAATGCCGGTAACCAGCATTGCCACCCCGAACACCAACGCAGCATAGCCGAGGTAGACGATGGCACCCCCTTTGGCAGGTGAAAAGTAGGGATAAATCACCACGATCCCCGCAATGATCCACAGCACGCCGGTGAGCATGTTTTTCTTACCCTGTGCCTTGGTCTTTTGCTGCAACACACGGATGTGGGTATTGCCGCTGATGAATCCTTCACTCCCATTTGCATCCCTGACCCTGACCCAATCCTCCCCATCCCCTTTGACCACCTGCAGGACTGAAATTCGATCATTGCGTTTCATATTCTGCTTCACCAGCGAGCTGCTGGATGGCTCGGCATGCATCTCGACATTATTTTGCATCAGGGCTCCCTCACGGATCACAAAAATATGCGCTTCGCCTGGGATGAAAGCTTGTTGCCCGGTAGACAATACGATGGGTACCCAAACTTTACCGGCTTTTCTCTTCGATCCGCCGAACTCGATCTCACTGCCTTCCCTCAAAGTGGCAATAGAAATGGAATTGGCATCCATGGTGCTATACACATTTACCTGCTGGTCAAGGATTCTGGCTTTCATATCTTCTCTCCTAAATAATCCGGATGAACTGAGACATTATACAGGACGAATCCCCACCTGTAAACACGCCACAGGCCATAAATCGAATCTCAACACCTGCCTTGACACCGCTCACGCTCACGGGTATAGTCATCTGCATGAAGAAATCGCTCCTCGCCAGCCTGGCGATCATGCTTATCCTTCAAGCATGCACACTGCCGGGATCTCGGCCAAACCCAGGCTCCAGCTTCACTCCCCAGCCATCCCAAACCTCCACCCCTCTGCCTACTGC
>CAYLPS010000114.1:0-11195 GCA_964385625.1 uncultured Anaerolineaceae bacterium
TAATAGTGAAGTATAGGTATTGCGATCCTGACCTAATCATTGTTGGAGGGGGGTTGGCCGGCTGTGAGGCAGCCTGGCAGGCTGCCTGCAGGGGGTGTAAGGTCCGTTTATATGAAATGCGCCCCGGAGTGCAGACAGGCGCACACCAAAGTCCGTACCTGGCCGAGTTAGTATGCTCCAATTCACTGGGCTCAAACTTGCCAGATCGCGCGGCGGGTGTATTGAAAGACGAGCTGAGAGCGCTTAACTCGCTATTAATCCAATGCGCCGATATGACTGCAGTGCCGGCTGGCAGTGCCCTGGCAGTGGACCGGGAACTGTTTGCGCGCACGGTGACTGACAAGATTGAACAACACCCGAACATCGAGGTGATCCGCGAGGAAGTTAGAAAAATTCCATCGTCCACCGCGATCATTGCTTCGGGACCTCTGACATCCCCAGCGTTGGCGAGCAGCATTCAAAACCTTACCGGCTTTGAGCAAATTTACTTCTACGATGCCCTGGCACCCATCGTAACCAGAGAATCGATCGATATGGATATTGCCTATCAGGCATCGCGCTATGAAAGAGAGCATGGGGAGAGCGGTGACTATCTCAATTGCCCGATGAATAAGGATGAATATTATCGTTTTGTGGATGAGCTGTTAGCCGCAGAAAGGATCAATTTACACGAATTCGAGGCAGAGATCCACACAGGGGTGAAGGCGGGAGCCAAAGCTTATTTCGAGGGCTGCCTACCGGTTGAGGTGATTGCCACGCGCGGGAAAGATGCTCTTGCCTATGGCCCTTTACGACCAGTTGGCCTGAGTGACCATCGAACAGGAATACACTCTTATGCAGTGGTACAGTTACGCCAGGATAACCTGGCAAAGACATTGTATAACTTGGTGGGATTTCAAACCAATTTAAAATTCACTGAGCAGAAGCGCGTCTTCAGGATGATCCCTGGGCTGGAGAATGTAGAATTTGCAAGATATGGGCAAATGCACCGCAATACCTTTATTTTTTCTCCCGGCTTGCTATATGCCACCCTGCAATTCAAGGGTAGAGCCAGTTTATTTTTTGCGGGACAGATTACCGGTGTGGAGGGCTATGTGGGAAACCTGGCGACGGGATACCTGGCGGGCTGGAATGCTGCCAACTTCATACTGGGAGAGCCATTGGTGGAACTGCCCGTCACCACCATCATAGGTGCTTTATGCTACTATATCACGCACGCTGAAGCCAGGGATTTTCAACCTATGAAAGCGAATTTTGGGATTGTGCCGGATTTAGAGGAAAATATCAGGGGGAAGCGGTTGCGTGCGGCAGCGTATGCAAGCCGCTCGAGAATGGAACTCCAGGATTTTCTAAAAAGTCACGCTATTACGGATAAAACGATAAAGTGCGCATAGCCAATATCACCCTAAAAAATAAATATTCCATCATCCTGATAATCCTTGGATTAGGGATTATTTCAATTGCCTACGTTGTGATAACCAGATCAACGAACACCAAAGAATTCAATGCGCAACGCGCTTACGAGGATGTACGGTATCAGGTAGGATTAGGTCCACGCACGATGGGCAGTGAAGCCCATGAACAAGCAGCTGAGTGGATCATAGCTGAAATAGAGACTCAACATTGGCAGGTGGAAACCCAGGAGACAGTCATTTCAGGCGTTGAGATAAAAAATATCATCGCCAAACGCGGTGAAGGAACTCCATGGGTCATCATCGGTAGCCATTATGATTCGCGTTATATTGCTGATGAAGACCCAATCCCGGCCAATCGAACCCAGCCTGTGATGGGCGCCAATGATGGAGCCTCCACAGTGGCGATACTGCTGGAATTGGGGCGAGTGCTCCCGAAAAAACTGGATAAACAAATCTGGCTGGTTTTTTTTGATGATGAAGATAACGGTAATTCATCTGGTAACGGTTGGTCGGTAGGTTCAGAGTACTTTGTGTCTCAGCTGGAAACGAAACCCGACGATGTTGTGATACTGGATATGCTGGGTGATAGGGACCTAAATATCTACATGGAAGGTAATTCCAACCACACATTAAACAAAAAAATATGGAATGTGGCGGATGAATTGGGATATTCGCAATTCATCCCCCAATACAAATATTACATGACCGATGACCATACGCCCTTCCTTGCGGCAGGTATAAAAGCTGTTGATGTAATCGACTTCGATTACCCGTACTGGCATACCACGCACGACACCCTCGATAAAATATCGGCAGATAGTTTACAGGCAGCAGGTGACACGATATTAAAATGGTTATTGGAATCTCCAGCTGCATCCAATCCATAAGACAGATTGGATGGGATGAAAACCGAGATAGAAATAAAATGGCATCCGGTTATAATGATGGCGGGATAAACAACGGTAAATAATGGCAAAGAAGAACCCTGAGTCTACACTCAAGCCTCGAGAAAAAGCCTTCCTGGTGGGAGTCGAAATCCGGGGAGAAGAGCACCTGCTAACCCTGGAAGATTCGCTAACCGAGCTCGCCTTGTTGGGCGAAACAGCCGGTTTACAGGTTGTGGGGCAGTCAACTCAACATATGGAAAAGCCAAATGTCAAAACCTACATCGGGACGGGAAAAGTTGATGAAGTGCGTATGCTGGCAGAAGAGGCGAAAGCTGACATCATCTTATTCGATAATGAGCTATCCCCCAGGCATTTGAGAGAGCTTGAAGCCCTGTTTGGCAATCATTTCCGCATCCTCGACCGTACTGCATTGATTCTGGATATATTCGCCCAACACGCCAACACCAGCGAAGGCTCACTACAAGTGGAGCTGGCAGAATATGAATACCGGTTGCCCAGGTTAACCCGCGCCTGGACACACCTGGCGAGGCAGACCGGCGGTGCTGCGGGACGCTCGGGAAGAGTGGGTGGCGTGGGATTGCGCGGCCCTGGTGAAACCCAGCTTGAAGTGGACCGCAGGGAAATTCACACGCGCATCAAGCACCTGAAAGAGCAGCTGGAAAAGGTGCGCACACACCGCCAGCAATATCGCAACCGGAGGAAAAAATCGCTAATCCCCGTGGTCGCGCTGGTGGGTTATACCAATGCCGGCAAATCGACATTGCTGAACAGCATATCCAGGGCTGAAGTGTATGTGGCAGACCAGCTGTTTGCAACCCTGGACCCCACCACACGGCGGGTGAGCATGTCGGATGGGCATGTGGCGCTGTTTACTGATACCGTGGGTTTCATTCAAAAACTACCCACTACCCTGGTAGCTGCCTTTCGTGCCACGCTGGAAGAGATAGCCGAAGCGGATTTGTTAATCCATGTGATCGATATCACCCATCCCCAGGCTCATGAGCAAGCCCGGGCGGTCTACCAGACACTCACCGAAATCGAGGCTGACCACATCCCAATCTTGACGGTTTTGAATAAAATTGACCTGCTGGTGGATCCAGGCCAGGCCATGAAAGCTTTAGCAGATTACCCCAGCGCGGTAGCCATCTCCGCATTGACCGGGGAAGGCATTCCCGAAATGCTGGAAAAAGCGCATACTTACCTGTATGAGGACTTCATTGCCATGCAAATCTTCCTGCCTTACCAAGCAGGAGGCCTGGTTTCATTGTTCCAGGAGCAGGGGCAGGTGGATAAATTGGAGCAGGTATCGGGGGGAGTAGAGATCAGGGGGAGAATTCCGGGCCGGTTATTATCGTATTTTCGCGCCTTCCAAAAAAACAGCCAATAAAAAGACCTCACCTGGTGATTTCCACAATCCGGCGAGGTCAAGATATGATGAACTGTTCTGATTATATTGTCGGACCGGAATTGGCCACTTCCACGGGGCAGCTATCGGCAAACTTCTTGAAGTTATCGATAAACCGCGCCGCCAGGCTGCAATATCGCTTCATATAGGCTTCTTGACTTGGCCAGGATGAAGCTGGATATAAGACACTATCCGGGATCCCCGGGCAATGTTTGGGCACCTGGAATCCGAATACCGGGTCGGTGTAAAATTCCATGTCCTTAAGCTCACCATCCAGAGCTGAGTTCAACAGGTCACGTGTGTAGCGGATGCTGATCCTTTTACCGACACCATAGGGACCACCAACCCAGCCCGTGTTTACCAGCCAACAATCGACGCCATAGCGCAGGATCTTACGCTTTAGTAAATCTGCATAGAATGAAGGGTGCAGCACCATGAACGGTGCCCCGAAACAAGCGCTGAAAGTGATTTCAGGCTCTTCACCCAGGCCAATTTCAGTGCCACCCACCTTGGCGGTATAGCCTGAGATGAAGTGATAGAGGGCCTGGTCGGGGGTCAATTTGGCAATTGGGGGCATCACACCCGAAGCATCACAGGTGAGGAAAATGATATTCTTGGGGTGCCCGCCCATTTTTTCAGGAATGGCATTGGCGATGTAGTCAAGCGGGTACGAAGCGCGCGTGTTTTCGGTGAGGGTATCGTCATCCAAATCGATTATGCGGGTTACGGGGTCGTAGACCACGTTTTCGAGGATGGTACCGAAACGCCTGGTGCAAGCATAAATCTCCGGTTCTGCGGTGGGCGAGAGGCCGATGACCTTGGCATAACAACCATCCTCAAAGTTAAAAATCCCTTCGTTACTCCAGCCATGCTCATCATCACCGATCAAACCACGCTTTGGATCGGCAGACAGGGTGGTCTTGCCGGTTCCCGATAGGCCGAAAAACAGGGCGGTATCGCCTTGCTTGCCGATATTTGCGGAACAGTGCATGGTCATGATGCCCTGCATGGGAAGGATATAATTCATCAGGGTGAATACCGATTTTTTAATCTCTCCGCCATAGCCGGTGTTGCCAATAATGCATAAGCGCTGGTCAAAATTCAGCACAATAAAGGTGTTGGATGGAGTGCCATCAATCTGGGGGAATGATTTAAAGGAAGGAACACAGATAACGGTAAATTCCGGCACGTGCCGGCGGTATTCCTCATTCGTTTTCGGCTTGATGAACATGTTGCGAGCAAATAACGAATGCCAGGCAAGCTCTGCGACAATTCGTATGGGAAGCCGGTAATTAGAATCTGCGCCGCCATAGCAATCCTGCACGAAAAGGTCGCGACCCTGGAGGAAACCCTGGAGGCGGTTAAATAACTCGTCAAATTTTGCCGTGGCATATGGGCGATTGTACTCTCCCCACCAGACGTTTTTTTCAATCGACGCTTCGTGCACGATGAACTTGTCGTTGGCAGCGCGTGCAGTGTGCTTGCCGGTGTTAACCACGATGGGACCCAGCTGAGAAATCTGGGCTTCATTCCTAAAGATGGTCTCCTCATATAGTGCTTCAGTGGTCAGGTTCCAATAGACCTTGCGCAGGTTAACCAAGCCGATATTTTCTAAGCCAAAATCACATTTCGTTGCATCCGCCTGGGTTTCAGCCGGAGTTTTGATGTTCAAAATATTGTTCATAGCCAATCCCTGATCAATTTGCGGTCTCCAATGTAGATTTCATTTGGGGAGGTAGGATCCAAAACCCATTTGATGCGCTCGATGCCTTCGGTAATATCCTTTACAGAACCGGCATAGCTTAACCTGAGGTGACCTTCCATGCCGAATTCCTTGCCAGGCACGGTGACCACCAGCGCTTTTTTCAGGATAATCTTGGCTAACTCCACCGAATTCGTGGCCAAGCTGGATGGTAAATAGGCTCTGAAATCAGGCAGGGCGTAAAAGGTACCCTTGGGAGGGTTTAATTTTACTCCCTTGAATGTTTTCATCTCCTGGACGACCACCTGCTTGTTGTTTTGGAAAGTTAACCGCAGGTTTTCTACGATGCTTTGCATGCCGTTCAAGGCCCCCTCCGCAGCAGCTTGCAGCAGAGCTGATGCGCAGGAAGTCATTTGACCCTGGACATTGGTCATTACTTCGACTAATTTACGATTGGCTATCGCCCAGCCAATGCGGAAACCGGTCATGCCATAGAGCTTGGCGACCCCATTTACTACAATGACCATGGTATTTTCAATATCCTGGTTGGTATATTTATAGGCAGGCTCCCAAATAGCCCCATCGAATACCAGCTTGTGATAGATATCGTCCATGATCAGGAAAATCTTTTTACGCTCGCAAAATTCGACAATTTGCCCAATGAAATTTGGGGAGAAGACTTCGCCAGATGGGTTGTTTGGGCTGTTGACAATGATGGCTTTGGTATAGGAAGTGACAGCCTGTTCGATATCCTCCATACGCGGGTGAAAAGTGCCATCCTCAGGGGCAACAATCACCGGAATGCCATACACCATCTTGATCATTTCGGGATAACTGACCCAGTGGGGAGCCAGGATGATGACTTCATCCTGTGGATTGATGATGCTGTATAGAATATTGAAAATGGATTGCTTTGCACCCGATGAAACGATGACATTCTCAGGGGCGACAAGCTTGTTATAGTTTTCTTCTGTGTAACGGAGGATGGCTTTCTTCAGTGAAGGCGTGCCATCCGGTGGGGTGTATTTAATGTCACCACCGCTCAATTTGGTCGCCGAGCTAAGGATAGCAGTGATCGGTGTTTTATTTTTCGGTTCACCAATGCTCATATTAATGACCGGCTCACCATGTTCGCGCAGGATGCGGGCTTCCTCATTCAACGCAAACGTGGGTGACTCAGCAATTGCTCTGGCAAGTCTGCTGATGTTCATAAATTCATTTTTCTCCTGATTCTGAATAAAAAAAGCATTTTACGAGCTTGATTAAGCGATCAAAGTTCAATAAAAAGTTTATCCTGAATGGCAAGCTGCGTCAATGTGATCTTTATCGGTTGTTTACACAGAATCCTCAATATCAAATCAATCCATATGCACATTTATGGGCAGATATATTTCAAACCACTTCCTGTATTGAATAAAACGATGCTCTCATCAGGACTAATCACCCCTTCCTTGAGTAAGATCACTAACCCAGCCAGGGTGGCTGCCCCTTCGGGACAGGCGAATATACCTTCCTTTTCAGCCAGCTGGCTTTGCCAGTGGAGGATGTCGGCGTCACTTACACTAATGGCCGTGCCGTTGCTCTGCCGGATATCCTTCAAGATTAGCTGGTCAGCAAAACTCTTCGGGACACATAATCCCGCAGCAATGGTATGCGCCTCCTGCCAAGGCTCGCATCTCATAGATCCCAGGTGTATGGCTTTAACAACCGGCGCGCAACCTTCGGCTTGGACAGAGATCATCCTGGGCAAAGATTGCGATTCGAGCCAGCCCAACTCTTTCAGCTCAGAGAATGCTTTCCACATTCCCACCAGCCCCGTACCACCGCCAGTGGGGTAGATGATCACATCGGGCAATTTCCAGCCGAAACTCTCAGCGATTTCATATCCCATGATCTTTTTCCCTTCGAGGCGATATGGCTCTTTGAAGGTGGACATATTGAACCAAGCCTCAGAAGATTCCATTTGTTGGGCATATTTACCGGCCAAATCGATCAAGCCATCAACCAGTTCGACCCTGGCACCCATCATTTTGCTTTCCAGGATATTTGAGCTGGGAGAATTTTCAGGCATATAAATCAGAGCCTCCATTCCCGCCCTGGCAGCGTAGGCAGCCATGGCTCCGCCGGCGTTCCCTGCCGAGGGAATTACCAGCTTGGTGATGCCCAGCTCGCTGGCTTTGGAAACTGCAGCAGCCATGCCGCGCGCCTTGAATGTGCCGGTTGGGTTTTGGCTCTCTTCTTTCATGAACAGATTTCGTAATCCAAAATGCTTGCCCAACTCATCCAGGCGCAGCAAGGGTGTATCTCCTTCTCCGAGGGTAGTAATATTTTGCCTCTGTCGGACCGGGAGAAGCTCGAACCAGCGCCACATGCCTTTTGGCCTTTGAGTGACCAGATGGCGGTCGAGATCCCTTCTAATGGCCGGGAGATCATATTTTGCAAGCAAGGGAGCGGAACAATCCGGGCAATAAGTCTGGAGCTGGTCTGCAAGAAAGGTTCTGCCACACACCGAGCAGGTAAGATTAATCAGATAAGAATTATTATCCATAAGCCATTGACTCACTTTCAGAAAAGATACTCTATCAAAGGTTTTCCCATATTATGGCATAATACGAGTTTAACGTGGAGATATCAAAGAAGACGAGGCAACATGGCAGAGATCAATCACGAGTTCGTCGCAGAATTACAGAAAGCTATTGATGGGGAGATAAAAATTGATCCAATTACACGCACCCTGTTCAGCACGGATGCATCCATCCATAAGATCGAACCGCTGGGGGTAGTCTTCCCGCGCAGCACTGATGAGCTGGCTCCCATCGTTAAATTATGCTGCCAATACCAGATTCCCGTCATCCCGCGTGGATCTGGCTCTGGGTTAGCCGGCCAGGCCATCGGTAAAGGGTTGATCGTGGATTGCTCACGGTATATCGATCATTTGGTGAGTATCGACGCCGATGAACAAACCGCCATCGTCGAACCTGGCTTGATCCTGGATGATTTTAACCGCGCTGCACATGTCTATCATGTGGAATTCGGACCAGACCCTGCATCCTCAGAGAGAGCCACTCTGGGGGGCTGTATCGGAAATAACGCAGCCGGTGCTCATTCAATCCAACACGGGATGACTGCCGATCATGTCATTTCGGCCGAGGTTGTATTGGCGGATGGATCAGTGACGACATTTAAGCCGCTGTCATTGGAATTCATTAAGTCTTGCGTAGATGGCACCGGTAAGTCTGAATTTTCCCCATTAGAGAGTGAAATTTATCGTAGCGCACTGCGCATAGGGAAAGAATACCAGGACGAGATTAAACGCACCTGGCCGAGAACCTGGCGAAGGGCATCGGGTTATAACCTGAACTACCTCATCCCATGGTCACCAGCCATCCCCCCGCAGTGGGAGTCAGCTAAAATGCCATATCCTCCCATCCTGCCCGGCACGATGAACCTCGCTCCATTACTCGCCGGTGCTGAAGGTACTTTGGCGGTAATCAGTAGAGCTACCCTGCGCCTGGTACCTGAGAAAAAGCACTCGGTGGTATCGGTGCTCAATTTTTCGAATATTATCGAGGCCTGCAACCAGGTGACCGAGATCCTGGAGTTGTCTCCATCAGCAGTTGAGTTGATTCCTCAAAGCCTGATCCACCTCGCCCGCTCAGTGCCGGCTTATGCCAACCTACTTTCATTTGTTCTTGGTGATCCTGGAGCGTTGCTGGTGGTTGAATTTTCGGGGGATGACCATAAATACATCATGGGGCAGTTGTCACGGTTGATGAATTTATCCACCTGGGATGGTAAACCCTATATCGCTGAGACGGCCGCGCAACAGAAACAAGTCTGGGATGTGCGAAAAGTAGGACTGGGGATATTGATGGGCCGGTTAGGCGATTACAAGCCGATCAGCTTTATTGAAGATATGAGCGTTCCCGTGGACCGCCTGGGTGAATTTGTGCAGCAGATGGAAGGCATATTAATAGAGCACCATACCCAGGCGGATTATTATGGTCATGCCTCTGCGGGTTGTTTACATATCAGGCCTTTAGTGAACTTGAAGGTTCCCGAGGGTAAGGTCGAGCTACGCAGCATTGCCGAAGCGGCGGTAGAACTGGTGTTGCGGCTGGGTGGAGCGGTGAGTGCTGAGCACGGTGACGGAATCACGCGCGGGGAATGGATCGAGCGGGCTTATGGCCCGCAAATCACACAGGCTTTGCGGTTGTTGAAGCACGCGGCTGACCCGAATGGGATATTAAACCCGGGGAAGATTGTCGATACGCCTAAAATGGACACATCCCTGCGCTATCACGATAACTACTGTCCGGTGGGTTGGACGCCGGTAATGGCTTTTTCATCCGAAAGAGCAGATGCAAACGGATTGGTGCAAGCAATTGAACAGTGTAATGGCGCAGGAGTATGCCGTAAATCAACGGGAGTGATGTGTCCCTCCTACCAGGCGACCAAAAATGAGCTATTCAGCACACGAGGCAGGGGCAACCTGCTGCGCGCATTGGTGTCGGATGAATTCACCTCTCGAGAAGTGGCTTTACAGGCGGTGAAGGAGACCCTTGAGCTTTGCCTGGCATGTAAAGGTTGCAAATCAGAATGCCCGTCATCAGTAGATATCGCCAAGCTTAAGTACGAATTTTACCAGCACTATTACAGCTTGCCGGGAAAGCACCATCCGCTGAGAGATTATATTTTTGGCTATATCGATCGGATTGCCAGGATGGGTCAGTATGTCGCGCCTGTGGCGAACTATTTCCTATCTGCACCATTGTTGGCGGGCTTTCGAGAGCGGTTCATTGGATTGTCACCTAGGCGCACGCTGCCGTTAATGGCACGAAAATCGCTACACGCACGAGCGAAAAAATACCTCGCTAATGATGGTCGTTTTGATTGCCTTTTATTGATGGATGCATTCAATGAATATTTTTTTCCCGATACAGGGATGGATGCCTTAATAGTGTTACAGGCAGCAGGCTGCAAAGTTAAACTGTTAGGAACCATCGGTGCAGCCCGGACTTTGATTTCCAAAGGATTTTTGAAGAGAGCCCGACAACATGCTTTCCGGTTGGTGCGGGAAATATGCACGCTTGACCCGGAAGGCAGGTTACCCATCATCGGTCTTGAGCCATCTGAAATATTCACATTACGAGACGAATATCTCGATCTGATGCCGGGTGATGAGTATGTTTCTGCAATGGCTGAGCGGGCATATATGATCGATGAATTCCTGATCAGGCATGGTGCGGATGGCTCTCCAAGGATAGAGATGCTTAACAGGAAAGAAGCTAAGCGTAATAGCACAGATGTTCTATTACATGGCCATTGTTATCAAAAAGCACAGCCACCAGCCAAGGATGGTTTTCCAATTGGGGTGCCTGCGACAACAGCCATGCTAGAGCATATGGGATATACCGTGACTAACATCGACGATGGCTGTTGCGGGATGGCGGGGGCGTTCGGATATGAGGCTGAGCATTATACAGTGTCGATGCAAGTAGCTGAGTTGGCGTTGATCCCAGCAATCAACGAGCACAAGGATGCATTAATTGCTGCGGCAGGGATATCATGCCAGTCACAAATCGAAGATGGTACTGGCCGCCACGCATATCATCCGATCACACTGGTAGCGAGGCAGCTGGCTGTTTGAATAGAAATGGGGGATGAATCATTATAAAATCCAGCCGGGAATAATATATCCGTGAAATTTATATATTTTTCTCGAAATTTATGTGTGATCAGAAGAAATCGTGAATTTGGTGGTG
>CAYLPS010000115.1:0-11173 GCA_964385625.1 uncultured Anaerolineaceae bacterium
GACGAGGGTGCCTGGAGGAAGGATATTAACACGATATGGGTCATCCAGGTGTCCGCCAGGCAACGGATGGGTCGCCCCTACGCGGGATGACCGCGAGCGATGGCGTTATCATGGTGGGCGGGGGAAATGCCCCGGTGGGGCGTCTCTACAGGGATGGCAGAGCAGCAGGTTTCCGACCGCTAAGAACGGGTAGCCCCGGTGGGGCGACCCGACGAGGGTGCCTGGAGGAAGGATATTAACACGATATGGGTCATCCAGGTGTCCGGCAGGCAATGGATGGGTCGCCCCTACGCGGGATGACCCGACGAGGGTGCCTGGAGGAAGGATATTAACACGATATGGGTTATCCAGGTTCGGAGGAGACGCCCCGGTGGGGCGTCTCTACAGGGATGGCAAGGCAGCAGGTTTTGGACGGGTGAGGCAGGGGAGACGCCCCGGTGGGGGGTTTATACAAGGGTGCTAAATCGATTGGTCTCGGGCTGGTGAGTCAGGGGCAATACGGATGGATGGCCCCAACACAGGTAGATGCGCCACCTTACAAAAATGCAAGGTTGAGGGGTAAAAAAGCCAGCATGGTATAGAATTGCTCAATCTGCCAATCGGCACGATACTTGCACGCTAATCAGCAGCCATACTGCGTTGCAATTGGCAAAAATTTGTTCATATCTTCACGTGGAGCTGACCGGATGCCCGAAGAAAAAGCAAAAACAGAACAGGGGGGCACCGTTCATCAAGATTTTAACGACCCTGGCAAGACAAAACGTGACGAGCCCGAGATGGAGGTCAGATTCCGCGCCCTGGTGGAGCAGGTGCCGGCCATCATCTACACCGACTCGGCTGAGGACGCCTACAAGACGCTGTACATCAGCCCGCAGCTCGAGACCATCACCGGTTACACCCCCGAAGAGTGGCTGGCAGATGACAAGCTATGGGGTCGAATGATCTATCCCGAAGACTATCGGCACGTCATCGAAGAGTACGAGCGCTCTTATGCAGCCATGCAGCCTTCCATATCGGAATACCGCCTGGTGACCAAGGACGGAAGGGTGATCTGGGTGAGCGACGAAACCCGCATGGTGCGCGACCGTGACGGCAAGCCGCTCTTCTGGCAAGGGGTGATGATCGACATCACCCGCCGCAAACGCAGCGAGCAGCTTCAGCAGGCCATCTACCGCATCTCGCACGCCGTGGTGACCACCACCAGCCTGGATGAGCTGTTCAAGTCTATCCACGGCATATTGGGCGAGCTGATGCCAGTGGAGAACCTGTATATTGCCCTGTATGACGCCGAGAACAACCTGCTGAGCTTTCCTTATTACGTGGACCAGTACGACGAGCCGCCGGTACCGGGCAAGCCCGAGCACGGCCTCACCGAATACGTGCTCACCACCCAAAAGCCACTGTGGGCACCCGGCGATGTTTTCACCCAGCTGGTGCTGCACGGCGAAGCTGACGTGGTGGGCACCGACTCGGTGGATTGGATCGGCGTGCCGCTGATGGTGGGTACGAGGGTGATCGGCGTGATGGTGACGCAGAGCTACACCCCGGGAGTGGTGTACACCCACGAGCAGTTTGACCTGATGCAGTTCGTGTCTACCCAGGTGGCTTCAGCCATCGAGCGCAAGATGGACCAGCAGCGCATCGCGGATGCCCTGGAATACAACAAAACCCTGATCAACTCTTCAAGCCTGGGCATCACCACCTACGATGCAACGGGCAAATGCATCCTGGTTAACGAACCGATAGCCAATATCCTGGGCACCACGCAAGAACACCTGTTAAGCCAGAATTATAACGAGCTGGAAAGCTGGAAAGCTAACGGGCTGTTCGAACAAGCCCAGGAAGCCATCCGCACCCGCCAGAAAACCCGCCTTGAATATAAGACCACGCGGGGCAACGGGGAGGAAATCTGGCTGGACTGCCGCTTCACCCCGTTTACGGCCAACGGCCAGCCGCACCTGCTGCTTTCGGTGGACGACATCACCGAGGCCAAGCAGGCAGAAGTGGCCTTGCAGGTATATGCTGCCCGGCTGGAGCAAAGCAACCGCGACCTGCAGGAGTTTGCTTACATCGCCTCGCACGACCTGCAAGAGCCGCTGCGCAAGGTGCTGGCCTTCGGCGACCGGCTGGCGAACAAGTATGGCCAGGTGATCGACGAAACCGGGCAAGACTACCTGAAGCGCATGCGCGAGGCCAGCCTGCGCATGCAGACACTGATCAACGACCTGCTGACCTTCTCGCGGGTAACCACACGCGCCCAGCCCTTCACCCAGGTTGACCTGAACGAGCTGGCGCGTGAGGTGATCTCGGACCTGGAGCTGCAAATTGACCGCACGGGAGGCAAGGTGGAAGCCGGAGAGCTGCCCACCATCGAGGCCGACCCCACGCAGATGCACCAGCTGCTGCAAAACCTGATCAACAACGGGCTTAAGTTTCACCGCCAGGGGGTGCCCCCGCTGCTGCAGATCTCAGCCACCAACACCCGCAAGAAGTGCCGCATCATGGTGAAGGATAACGGCATCGGCTTCGACTTGCAATACCTCAACCGCATCTTCAAGCCCTTCCAGCGCCTGCACAGCCGGCAAGAATACGAAGGCAGCGGCATGGGGCTGGCCATCTGCCGGCGCATCGTGGAGCGCCACGCCGGCGAGATCACGGCCGACAGCACGCCTGGGAAGGGCTCGACTTTCATTGTCACCCTGCCCATCAGCCAACCAAAAGGAGAAAACTCACATGCCTAAAAGCGCCAAACCGGTGGTATTCCTCATGGCAGACGATGACCCCGATGACCGCCTGCTGATCAATGAAGCTTTTAAGGAAAGCCTGCTGTGTAACAGCCTGTATTTCGTGGAAGACGGCGTGGAGCTGCTGGATTACCTGCACCATGAAGGCAAGTATGCCGACCGCCAGGCCTCCCCCACCCCCGACTTGATCCTGCTGGACCTGAACATGCCGCGCAAAGACGGGCGAGAAGCCCTGGCAGAGATTAAGAATGACTCACGCCTGCGCTACATCCCGGTGGTGGTGCTGACCACTTCCAAGGCTGAGGAGGACATCATGCGCAGCTACGACATTGGGGCGGCCAGCTACATCACCAAGCCGGTTACCTTCGACGGGCTGGTGGAGGCCATCAAGGGGTTGGGGCAATATTGGGTACAGATCGTGCGATTACCGGTCAGAGAGAATTAACAGGAAAAGAACATGAAATATACCAGCCAAACTATCACCATCCTGACAGCTGAAGACGACCCCGACGACTGCGTGCTGGTGCAAGACGCGTTCCGTGAAAGCGGGCAAAACGACCAGCTGTACTTTGTGGAGGATGGCATCCAGCTAATGCAATACCTTCGCCGACAGGATAGCTACGCTGCGCCCCAGGCGGCGCCACGGCCCGACCTGATCCTGCTAGACCTGAACATGCCGCGCAAAGACGGGCGCGAGAGCCTGGCTGAGATCAAAGCCGACCCGAATTTACGCGGCATCCCCGTGGTGGTGCTCACCACCTCCAGCGCTGAGGAAGATGTGCTGCGCACTTATGACCTGGGGGCTGCCGGGTATATCACCAAACCCGACACCTTCCAAAGGTTGGTGGAAATTGTTAAAGGCCTGAAGCGTTACTGGTTCGAGGTGGTGGAGCTGTTCCACGCCGATGATGCCAGTTACGGGCTGGAGAGCTACGCCCGCCCATGCGCATCCGACTGAATGCCTCGCTGAGCATGCGAGCACAGGCTGCTTGAAGGAGCTACCAGGCTTATGAAAGGGGAAAATCTCATGGAACCCGAAACGAGAACCGTCCACGTGCTGCTGGTGGAAGATGACGAGGATGATTACCTGATCCTCCGCGACCACCTCATGGAGCACGGCAGCTTGCAGAAATACAAGCTGGATTGGGTGCAGACCTACCAGGCAGGCTTGAAGGAGATCGAGCGCAGCAACTACGACGTCTACCTGGTGGACCATTACCTGGGAGAAAATTCGGGGCTGAATTTGTTGAAGGAAGCCTCGCAGGCGGGCTGCCGGGCGCTGATGATCATCGTCACCGGACGGTCGGACCGTGAGATCGACCAGGCGGCGCTGGAAGCGGGGGCGATGGATTACCTGGTTAAGGGGCACATCGACGGGCAGCTGCTGGACCGCAGCATCCGATATGCGCTGGAGCGCAACCGCCTGCTGCAGAAGATCCGCGAGCTGGCGGTGCACGATGAGCTCACCGGATTATACAACCGGCGTGAGCTTATGCGCTTCCTGGATTACGAGGTGATTAAAAGCCGGCGCTACGGGCACCCATTCTCGATGATGATGGTCGATATCGACCATTTCAAAGAAATCAACGACCACCTGGGTCACCGCAGCGGGGACGTGATTTTGCAGCACCTGGGGCAGGTGCTGCTGAGCAACACACGCGGCTGCGACCTGGCAGCGCGCTACGGCGGCGACGAGTTCATCGTGGTGCTGCCCGAAACCACGGCCGAGCAGGCGTGGAACGGCGCCGAGCGACTGCGCAAAGTGGTGGACAACCTGTCGATTCGGGTAGCTAACGAGCACGGCGCCTACGACGAGATTAGCGTGACCATTAGCAACGGCATCGCCGGCTTCCCGGAGGATGCCGATTCGGCGGATGCGCTGCTGGATGCGGTCGACCAGGCGCTCTATCAGGCCAAGCACAACGGCTGCAACCAGACTTTGCTATTCAACGCCCAGGTCGTACAAAAACCGGCGGCGAAATGAGCAACCATCAGATCCATGCGATGCTGATCGAGGATGATCCCGATGACGTCCTGCTGTTGAAGGAGGCGCTGGCAGACATCGGCCTGGGGAAGATCAGGCTGGACCATACCGACCGGCTGTCGCGAGGGCTGATTCAACTGGGCTCGCAACCCTATGACGTGGTGCTGCTAGACCTGAACCTGCCCGACAGCCGCGGCCTGGATACGCTGAACACCACGGTGAGGCGCTTTCCGCGGCTGCCGGTGGTGATCCTCAGCGGGCTGGCGGACGACGCGATTACCGTGGAGGCGGTGAGGCGCGGCGCGCAGGACTATTTGGTGAAGGGCGAGATCAGCGGTCCCCTGGTGCTGCGCGTGATCAGGTACGCTATAGAGCGGAAGCAAGTGGAGGCTTTGATTCGCGCCAGCGAAGCACGTTACCGGACCCTGGTGGAAACCTCGCCCAACGGCATCACGCTGGCTGACCTGGAAGGGAAGATGATCCTGTGTAACCAGCAGGCGGCGGAGATGCTGGGTTACAACAAGCCCGAGGCAGTGGTGGGCTCGAACCTGTTTAAGTTCATCCTGCCGCGCGACCGGCAGCTGGCGGCGCAGATGATCCGCAAGACACTCTACGAGAGCAAAATGTCGAGCGGCGAATACATGATGATGCGCCGGGATGGCAGCGAGTTTCCGGTGGAAATCAATACGGCGGTGCAATGCAACACGTCGGGCTCGCCGACCGGGTTCATCAGCATCACCCGCGACATCACCGAGCGGAAGAAGGTGCAGGATGCCGAAAAGCAGGTGATGATGCTGGAGAGGGAATTCATCGCCAACGTGTCGGGGGGGTTACGCGAGCCTATCCTGAAAGTGATGGAATATTTCAAACAGGCTCACGGTAGTAAGCCCGCCGCGCCAGAGGTGCAGCAGAAGCTGGTGCAGCAGGCTTCGATGGAAGTGGTGGGGCTGCTGGACATGGTGGATGAATTGCTGGATTTTTCGCTCATCGAGCGCGACCAGCTGGCGCTGAACTGGCATAAGGTGGACCTGGGCAGGCTGATCAGCAGCGTCTTGCAGACGCTGCAGGTGAAGGCCAGCGCCAAGAGGGTGAAGCTGGTGCTGGCGCCCATGGAGGCGGGATTGCAGGTGGAGGCGGACCCGGCGAGGATGCGGCGGGTGCTGGCAAAGCTGGTGGAGAATGCAATCAACTTCTCGGTGGAGGACGGCGTGGTGCTGGTGACAGGGAAGGCGCTGAATGACAAGGTGCTGGTGAACGTGATCGATGAGGGGGGAGGGATGGAGGCGGAAGACTGCGCCAGGCTGTTCGACAAGTATTACCAGATCCACCACACACTGGAGAAAAACACGCCGGCGGCAGGGATGGGGCTATATACCGCCCGGCAGATCGTGGAGGCGCATGGGGGCAGCCTGACGGCGAGCAGCCAGGTGGGGTCGGGGAGCACGATCAGCGTGAGCATGCCGAGGGAGAGGAAGAAGGAATAAGGCAGCCAGCGGGGTTATCGAGCCTTACTGGTTGGGACGAATTGCACAAGGCTGACCATTTTTACCCGAATCGGTTGATTCTATGCACCGATTTTGTACGATAATACGGCAGATTTTTTCAAAAAGGCACACATCGTCTACATTCGTTAACATATAAGAAACGAACAGGGTTAGGTTTAATATTATCAATGGAACCATTGACCGTCGAGACGATCAGGGAATTATGGGCGAAAACTTATAACCAGGAGGGAAAACCCGATTGGTCGCACATCTTCTCGTATTACCATGACGATATCATTTTCGAAGACAGCATCCAGAGGGTCGAGGGCAAGCAGGAGTTCATGGCCGTGTGCAACCGGCTGGCACAGCGCTGTGAACATCTGTCCATGGATATTCTCTCTATCGTTATGGATGGGAGCACTGTTTTTTTCCAATGGAAAATGGTAATGACCTTCAAGAAATTCCCCAGCACACCACTTTTCGGATGCACAAAGCTGACCATAAACCAGCAGAACCAAATCATCGAGCAGCGCGACTACTTCGATATCTGGGGCACCATCCTGAACGGCATCCCCCTGCTGCGTAAGCCGTATTGGAAATTTATGCGGCGCTATTTCGGTTGACCAGCTGACCGCATGAAACTGCCTGAAGAATTGCAATTCATCGCCAACGCCCGCTTGCCCCAAAAAACCACGCAAGCCCGCATGGATGGTCGCCTGTGCATCGTCACCGGGGCGACGTCGGGAGTGGGCTACCAGGCTGCCAAACGGCTGGCACAGGGTGGCGCAAGGCTGGTGATCGTGTGCCGGAATGACCAAAAGGCCAGACAGGTGGCTGGCGAGCTAGAAACTGCCTACGGAGCACAAGTCGAGGTGTTGGTGGCAGATTTTTCGAAGCTCAATGAAGTGCGAGAGATTGCCGAGGAAATCCTGAAACATCACCCGCATCTTGATGTGCTGGTGAACAATGCCGGCCTGCATAACACGCGGCGAATACTAACTGAAGATGGCCATGAGATGGTTTTCTGTGTGAACCACCTGGCATCTTTTCTACTCACCCGCCTGCTGTTGGGGCGATTGCTGGACAGCGCCCCAGCGCGGATCATCCAGGTGAACTCGCAAGGTCACCGTTTTGGCGGCCTGGATATCAACGACCTAACCTGGGAGCGCCGGCGCTATAAGGGATTGCAGGGCTATGGCGCCTCGAAGGTGGCACAATTACTCACCGTTTGGGAGCTGGCGGAAAGGCTGGAAGGAAGCGGCGTCACCATCAATGCAATGCACCCGGGTGAGGTGAGGACGAATATTGGAATGAACAACGGGCGCATTTACCGGTGGTATAAGCGTCACCTGATCTGGTGGGTGCTCAAAGAGGCCGAAATATCGGGAGAGGCGATTTATTACCTGGCTGCAGCGCCCGAGATGGCCAATGTGAGCGGCAAGTACTTCAACCTGACGATTGAAGAGAAACCTGCAGCCCATGCGCTGGATCGCGACCTGGGGAAGCGCGTTTGGGAGATCAGTGAAGAACTGACCGGGCTGGTATGATATCAATATACAGGCAACATCATTGGATCAACGGTGGGGTTGATCGGAAGAATTTTGCTCATTGAAAAGTATGTTTTTGAGGTGTGGAGATGAACTATGATGCAATAATCGTGGGCGGCGGGATTGCGGGTTTAACAGCAGCAGCCTACCTCACCAAGGCAGGCAGATCCACGCTGTTGTGCGAGAAGGAAGGCACATGTGGGGGCCTGGTGAACAGCTTCAGGCGGGATGGATTTGTTTTCGATGGGGGTATCCGAGCGATCGAGAACTCAGGGGTAGTTTTCCCCATGCTCAGGCAGCTTGGCCTGGAGGTTGAATTCGTCCGCAACCATATTTCCATCGGGATAGAAGACCAGGTGATACACATTAATTCGGAAGAGAACCTGAAGGATTACCAGATGCTACTCAGCAGGCTCTATCCCGAATGCAGCGATGAGATCGCAGAAATAACCCTGCAGATACGCAAGATCATGCAATACATGAAAGTGCAATACGGCATCGATAACCCTTTATTTTTAGACATGAAGAAGGATCGCCAGTACATGGCCAGGGTGATCCTGCCGTGGATGGTGAAATATGCCCTGACCGCACCGAAGATCAGTGCCCTGAACAAGCCGGTGAAGGAATTTTTACAAAAATATACCCGCAACCAGAGCCTGCTGGATATTATCACCCAGCATTTTTTCGACAAAACCCCGGCATTCTTTGCACTCAGCTATCTCAAGCTATACCTGGACTATAACTATCCCAGGGGAGGCACGGGGAAGTTCGTGGAAAAATTCATCGGCTTCATCAAGGATCACGGAGGGCAGATCAGCACAAACACACGCATCACCCGGGTTGACGCTGAAGGACGGGTGGCGTTTGATGATCGCGGGAATGAGTATCGCTACAAGGGATTGATCTGGGCTGCAGATTTGAAATCCTTATACAGCAGTTTGGACGTAGCGAAAATCAAAGCTGAGCCCGTGAAGCAGGCGATTGCAACACGGCGCTCAGAAATCGCCGATAAAAGGGGCAATGAGTCGATATTTACGCTGTACCTGGAAGCAGACCTGGATAAAAGCTATTTCGCCAGCAGGGCCAGCGAGCACTTCTTTTACACGCCCAGCCGGAAAGGCCAATCGATGGCTGGCCAGATACCGACCCAGGGTGAACGCGAAGAGGTCGAAAAATGGCTGGAATCCTACCTGAGCCTGACGACGTACGAAATATCAATCCCGGTGATGCGGGATGATAGCCTGGCTCCGGCAGGAAAAACTGGATTGATCGTCAGCGTATTGTTCGATTACCACTTGAGCAAACACATCGAATCGATGGGCTGGTATGAGGACTTTAAAGTCTTGTGCGAAAACCTGATGGTGAATAGCCTGGATGGATCGATCTACCCGGGCATTAAACAGGCCATCGTGAAGAAATTCAGCGCCACACCCCTCAGCATAGCCAGGATCACGGGGAATGCTGAAGGGGCCATCACGGGCTGGTCATTCGGCAACCAGCCCATGCCAGCGGAAAGCCGTTTGCCGAAGATCATGAATGCGGTAAACACAGCCATCCCGGGGGTTTATCAGGCCGGACAGTGGACCTACAGCCCAGCCGGCTTACCCATATCGATTCTAACCGGCAAGCTGGCGGCAGACAGGGTGATCAAGCAACTGCCAAAAAGGCGGGCGTGAAAGTCAGGTTTGCACGAAAGCCCGGCTGACCCCCGAGCAGCGATCGCGGTATACCTGGGTGAAAATGGGACGAAAGTGATGCCCTGCTAGCGGCAGGTGGGCGATGGCGGCGATGGTCTCTTCGATGGGGGTGAGCGGGTCTACGCGGTGCAGGCAATACAGGTGTTGGAAAGTACTCAGGTGATGCGGTCGGCAAGCACCGCCTTGACCGCCTCACTGGCGATTAGCACGCCGCGCACCTGGATGGATTCGATCACTTCGGAGGCCAGCTGGGGGGAGATGTCATTTTGCAGGTGCAGCATGCCCACGACGGCGATGCTCAGCTTCTCATTATTCTGCTTGCGCTTCTCAAAATCAGCGCGGTTATAGGTGAGCACCCCGACTGCATAGGAATGACGGGTTACGGACTGCTGAATCTCGAAGGCGTGCTTCTCCATCTGGGAGCGTATGGCGGTGCGGATGAAGTCGGTGCGGTTGGAATACAGGCCCTCCTGCACCAGCAAATCGATCTTCCCCAGGTCGACAGCGGACATATTGATGGTTACTTTTTCAGATTCGGGCATCGCGCCACCTCACGGCTGGCGGCCGTCAAGATAAGAGAGGATAGAATCGACCTCCACCTGCCACAAAGCGGTGGCCTGGTAGGGCTTGAAACCCAGCTCATCGTTGATCTTGAGCATGGCGGCGTTGCTGTCGGCATTGCCGGTGCGCACGAATTTCACCTGGGGACGGTCGGCGAGCACCTTATCGAGCATGGCGGCCTTCAGCCAGCGACCCAGGCCCCTGTTGCGGTATTCGGGGAAGACACCGGTCATATCCTGGCGCAGGATCTGCGGCCGATTGGGATTCCAGATGGTCTCGGTGTAGCCGGCGAACTTGCCGGTGGCTTTTTCGATGGCGTAGAAAGTCCAGCGCTGGTTGCCGCGGGCGAAGGAAGCCTGTTCAGACTGGCGCAGCTGCTCTGCGGTGAGATGCATATCTTCGATCTCGATATCGCCGAAGGGCTGCTGGTTGTTGAGCTCGAAAAGCTGGACCACGGCGTCGATCTGCTCTTCGGGGTAGGGACCATCCCACAAGCCAAGCTCGAAATCGTCAGCAAGTGAGGTGCCGCGCTCCAGCCAGCGGACCAGCAGGCTGCGGTCAAGCTCGTCCAGGCGCAGCTGATTGACATGTCCGACCAGCCCTTTGTGGCCGCCCAGCCGGTCCATAAAAGCTTCACCCGCCGGGATGCGCTCGTTGGTCTCGGTGATGAGCAGGCGGCGCCGATCGTCACGGGCGGCGTTGGCCAGCAGGGAAATGAGCCGCCGGGCGGTGCCCTGCCGGCGGTATTCGGGCAGCACCCCGAGGGTAAATTGGGCCAGGTGGCGGTTATCCTCCGTGCGCATCAATATGATGTCGCCCTCGGCCAAGATGCGGGTGTGGCTGGCATCCCAGGCGCACCATATCTTGTAGTCGATGAAGGCAGGGACATTTTTTAGGTTTTGGATGAGCTCTTCGAGCGGAACGGGAGGGTCATCGGGCAAGCGCTCGGCACGCAGGAGGTTGCTATAGCGGTTGAGGGCAGCATACTCGCTGTGGCTGGAATTGACCAGGTCGAATGGTTGGATGTGGTTTTCTTGTGACATATTATCCTCCATATACCATCCACATGGATGGTATATGGATTGTATGGGAGGGGATAGAGTTTGTCAAGGGTAAACTATCTGTTTATTATTCATGGAGATGGGAAAAATTATCC
>CAYLPS010000116.1:0-10888 GCA_964385625.1 uncultured Anaerolineaceae bacterium
AACCATACAGCTGGCAGGTGAAGATCAGGTTGGCCAGCAGCGATTGGTGCTTGTACAGCCCATCTTCCTGGAAGAGCACCCCCACTTTACGGCTGAATTGATCACTTTCCCTCTCAGGATCCAGCCCTGCCAGGCGCACCGTCCCCGTAGAGGGACGGGTGCGGCCGATGAGCAGGTCAAACAGGATTTCACGGCCGCTATCGGCTGGCCCGATGACTGCCACTACCTCACCCTTATCCACGATGAGGGAATCCACCTCCAAGGCCACCCTTCCTGCGCTGTGGACCCGTAATTTGCTGATCTCGATCATAGCCACCCCTTCCTGCGATCATCGGTCTGGATATGGCAGCTACCATCATATTTACCAGGTTTTCGTTAGGACCAAGCGCTTGAACCAGGCAATTCCCAGTTCCCTCTGGTGCATTATCTACTCGATCGAGAAATGGCGATGTATCAATCGAACCCGACGCTGACCCTTACAGGCAACCCGCACACAACCTGAGCTATTCTCCAGGGTTGCTGAGGCGGCCGGTGAAAAGGATGGTTTGGGTCGGCTGATCGTAGATGGCGAAGATAAAGGGGCGGTCGATGGTCAGGTTGATCGGCTCGCCTGGCATGATGGCCGTGAGGCTCATAATCGCAACCGTAGCCGCGGCTGCCTCGGTGCCCG
Source organism: uncultured Anaerolineaceae bacterium (assembly GCA_964385625.1). Classification (GTDB taxonomy): domain Bacteria; phylum Chloroflexota; class Anaerolineae; order Anaerolineales; family UBA4823; genus FEB-25. The sequence continues at coordinate 671 of CAYLPS010000116.1, forward strand.
CTTCGTCGATGCTGGCATACGCCTTGTGCATCACCGAGCTGATATACAGGTCCTGCTGGCCGTCCATGCCCGAGAAGTCGGCCTGGCCGGCATTGAAGGCATCCGACATGCCCATCTGCGCCAGGGTATCAGCCAGGGAGAAGGACGATTCGACGCTGAAGCGCGGCATCTTTAAAATGACCTCGGCGCTTTGCAACCCTTGCAGGATGGATTGCAGCCTAGCCGCATCGAATGAATCCTCAAACTGGCTGAATTTACCGGCATCAGGCACAAGCAGCAGCATGGCCACATTCCCATCCACGTAGGGTAAGGTCACTGCCTGGAATCCAGCTCCCTTCAAGTAAGTCAGCGTATCCTGCTTCAGCGACATCATCGGGACGCTGACCTGGCTGCCATCCAGCAATGTAAAGGGGGCATCCTGGGTGGTGGATTTATCGAAGGGCTTCATCCAGGAAGCCTTGAAATAGATGGCATTGGCCAGCACCAGGCGGGTGAAGGCGTCGATGGCGTCCTGTGGGACGATATCCTTGATCTTGTCCTGGGTCTGCTGCGCCACCCAGTCGTTGATCTCCTGGCGGGCACCCTGGGGGTCGTTGGCGAAGTCGACGGTCTGCAACCCCGCGCCGTAGTTGAGCGCCAGCAGGTCCAGGTAGGAGGCCAGGAAGGGGAAGCCGCTCTGACCCCAGGTGGCGTTGGCGATGTTGAGCTGGAAGCCCTGGGCTTCATCCTTCACGGCCTCGGCGCGGCTGGCCAGCTGCTGGTCCAGGGCGTTGAAAGCCGGGTGCAGCAAATCCTGGGGCAGGCTGAAGTGCAGGACCTGCGCCATCTGCTGCTCGGTGAGCCCTCGCGCCCCGCCATACACCATGGCTAATGCCTGGGAGATGCTGTAAGGAGAGAAGAGCAAATTACCGGGCTTGGATGCCAGCTGCCGGTACAGGTCGATGGCAAATGCCAGGTTACCCGAGGCCAGCCTGGCCTGGTCATCTGGCGGAACCAGCGGAGAGACAGCACGGGCCAGCTTGGATTGGATCAATTCGGCCTCCGCAGGCTTGGGAGCCGGCAGCTGAGTGGGGGGAGCTGTGGGAGAGCCATCGCCAGGTGAGGGTGGTTGCGTGGGGGGTCGGGTAGTATTTTGTGGGGGTTGGACTGCAGGTGCACCACAGGCTGATAAGGCCAGCAGGGCAGCCAGGGTGAAAATGAATGCACGGGATAAAGCATGGGTTGGGGACATGGGCTATTCTCCTGGGCTACAGACGAATCCGAGAACCAAAAGGTTCCTTTACTTATCATTAAATCAACCCTTCTTTCGTCGATGCTCGAGTATACAAATCATAACGAATTTTAGCTCAACTTCGGCATATGCTGATAATATATACGTAGTTGCACTGGGCGTTCACCTCCAAGTTGGAGCTTATCCGGATCTGCAGGAGCGACCATGGACCGTAACTATCTACTGGGTGTGAGCACAGCTATCCTGGCAGGCATGGCTTTCTATTCAGGCATCGTGCTCCAGAAAGCCGCGGTGAGCAAGCTCCAGGATCACAGCCAGCTGATGGCCCGGCTAATCCGTACGCCGCTGTGGCTGGAGGGTTTCGCCATCCAGTTCGTCATCGGGGTGCCGCTAAACCTGGTTGCTGCAGCATTGATCGGGCCTGCCATCCTCCCCGGTTTAATGGCAACCGGCCTCATCGCATTGGTGATCGGCTCAATCAGGTTCAGTCACGAGGCCTTCGGCTGGGCGGACGGGGTAGGTATCCTGTTCGTGATGGCTGCCGCCGCTTTGCTGGGTCTTGCCGGGCTGGGCATCGACATGAAAAACGTCGACTTTTATGATCGGGCTTTTCAATCGCGGCTGGCGGCTTTTTCGATGGTGGTGGCCAGCTTCTCAGTGGCCTGCTATCTATTGCAGAGAAAAGATGGACCACTGCGCGGTATCTTTCGCACCCTGGATGCGGGCTTTTTGTTCGTCCAATCCAACCTGTGGCTGAGCGTGATGATGGGCTTCGTTTATCGCTGGGGAGCAGGGTTATTTTCACCTGGGGATGTCGTCCTGGCGATCACCGCCACCGCCATCGCCGCTACGGCTAGCATCCTGGGCGTCACTGAAACCCAGCGCGCCTTCCAGGTGGGCGATGCTACCCGCCTGGTGCCCATCCAGGCTGTGCCCCAGCAAATCCTTCCGGTGATCACCTTTTTTATCGTTTTCCAGCTCACCCCTTCCAACCAGGATGCAATGATCCTGGCCGGGGCCGGTGTGACCCTGGTGCTATTGGGCTCCACACTGCTGGCACGCCGGCAGGTGCATCTGCAGTGAGCAGGGGCCCTGGAGGGCTCTTGCCTTGCCGAGATGGTGGTGAGGTCTTAACTCTCCAGATGCGGGGACAAGCGTGCATGCCAAAATCTGGAAATCCGGGCTGTTTTATTCCCAGCCATTACCTTGATCGGGCTGGTCCAAGGGTGCAGGGATAGCGTGCTGACCGCGAGGTCAAAAGGCCGGTTGGGAATGGGGATCTGCTCAAGCAGGGACGAGCGCCATGATTTGCCCGGACAAGCCGAAAGTTATACTATAATTAGAGCGGTTATGATCAATTTTACCTCTAAACCATAAAGGCTCTTACCGGCGGCCAATAGGAGGTGCGGGTAATGCTCCTTGGGACCGCGGGTAGAAGGTTCTGGTTTATTGATGTAAATCAATCGGGCTGTTAAGCAAAGCGGTCGTATCAACCGTTGGACGTCTTGACCCCGATCAACCCAATTGTGCTGCCAGCTTACCCGGGAGTTAAGTGCATGTTTGATCTACTCAAGATTGATGCCTTCCTGCATGTGGCCGATACACTGAGCTTCTCGAAAGCCGGGCGGCAGATGCACCTCAGCCAGTCTACCATCAGCCACCACGTGAAAATGCTGGAGCAAGAATTTGGGGTGGAGCTGTTTGAGCGCTCGGGTCGTGCCCTGCGCATGACCGAGGCCGGGCGGCTGCTCTTACCCTGGGCGCGCAAGCTGATGCGTGTCTCGATCGAAACGCGCGAGATCATGGCCTCCATGCAGGAAAAAATTGTCGGTCATTTGCGTATAGCCTGCAGCACGACTTCAGGTAAGTACATCCTCCCCCAGCTAGCAGCGCGTTTCCATGACCGATTTCACGGGATTAATGTGACCATCCTGACCTGCACCCAGGAAAATGTGGTGCCCCGTTTATTGGAGGAAGAGGCCAATCTCGGCGTGCTGAGTCGCGAGGCATTTGAGGATGGCCTCGAGTCGCAGGAATTTTTCACCGACCATATCATCTTAATCGTTCCGGCGGACCATGCATGGGCATCGAAACCGTCCATCGAGCCGGCTGATCTGCTGACTCAGCCCATGATCCTGCGTGAGCCTACCTCGGGCACCCGGCGGGTGATGCTCACCGAACTGGGTGAACATGATATTCACCTGGAAAACTTGAACATTTTTCTCGAGGTGGGCAATACGGAGGCCATTGTCGAGACGGTGGCAGCCGGCTTCGGGATCGCCTTCGTGTCGCGATTATCATCGGCCTATGCGCTTCAGACAAAGCGCGTGATCGAGCTCCCGGTGACCGGGCTGGACCTGAAGCGCAAGATCTACATGGTGCGTCGTGCCAGGGACCTGCCCAACCGTGCCCAGGAGGTATTCTGGAGCTTCGTGCATGATCCATCGAATATGGACCTGCTCCACATGCCTGCGGCCTGATGAACGGAAATCAATGCCGGCGCAACCCACACAAAGGTTGAGCCGGCGATCCTTTCTTGCGGTGGACTTTATTCCAGCGGCGTGTCTAAAAACAGTACGTCATCTCTGCCCCTTCAGCTGCCATGAGGAATGGAGGGGCTTTTTCTATGATGATGCGTGAGTCGCGCAGGTCTTGTGGGGTGACACCTTTATTCTCCAACGCCAGCTCGCATAACACCACCCTGCCTCCCAGATCGAGGATATCATTGAACAGCTTGAGCGGGTCGGGAAGTCCTTTGGGCGTGCCGAGTTTTTCCAATTCCTCCTTGAGCACCCACTTCGTTCCCGCAGGGCAGAAGAAGACGTGAACTTCATAATCGAGCGCCAACCCCGAAGAGGCGAAGATCAGCGTGGGCATGATATTTTTTGATTCATCGCCATTGCAAACGACCACCATTTTTTGTGCCATTGATTTTCTCCTTGTGATATGTGAATTCAGTCCAATGTGCCAGATGCCCTGGATTGGATCAGCTTACCAACCTGTGTCGTGAATCGTGCGCTTTATTGCGTAATGCTCATAATCTGCACACACTTGCTGATTAGCCGGTCGCCAATCACCTCCGCAATTTTGTGCATGAAGTAATAACCAAAAATCGGGTTGTTATCAAACAAGGCCAGCAGCTTCTCGCCGTTGAAAACGATCAAGCGGCTGTCCTGATTGGCATAGGCGCCCATCCGATAAATATGCGGTTTTACGATGGATGACCATCCGATCACCTCGCCTTTGCCGAGCGGTTCCAACTCTTCCAGCTTTTGATCCCCCTTTTCTCCCATATTAACGGTCAATACCACGGATCCATCCAGAACCAGATACAGGATTTTAGCCACCTCGCCTTCAAAGAACATCTGGTATCCGGCTTTGACTGTCTTTTCTTCAGCCAGCAGAGCTATTTGTTTCAGCATTTCTGCGTCCTGCATGCTAAATAGCGGGTAAAACCGAAGGGTTTCGATGGATATCATGTCTCTCTCCTTGTTACTTTCAAATGCGGGTGAACATCCGTCGAGCCTGCCCTTTAGTCAGGGCCAGCTGGAACAAGCGCTTCGGCAGCCGTCTGGCGTTGCACGGCAGCCTCTTTCACCGCCTGGAAATAGATCGCGAATGGGCGGTAGGCCAGGTGCGACCACTTGCCGAAGGGGACTTCAAGGACCAGCATGGGAGTCAGGATGACCAGGTGAACCACGTACATGTAATAGGTCGGCAATGGCATCTCCAGGTAGCGGAATGTGTGCACCAGGATACCGGTCATGGTGGTGAGCAGCAGCAATATGGGGAATACCCAATCACTGAGGTGCGAAAAATGGTGCATCTCGTGCTCTTTCTTGATCCTCCCCCACAGGATATCCGCCCCGCCATACAGCAGCACGATGGTGGCATAATAACCCAGCCAGCGCTGTGGGTGATAGATGGGGTAGAGGTTATCGGTCTGGAACCAGGGCAGGAAGCCCACCACCATGGCGAACATCAATACATAACCGGTCACCAGGAAGAAATGGTTACGCCAATGCTTCTTCTGAAAAAAGCCTTTTTGCTGCTCATCACATTTTTCAAAGCTGATTTGGGTGGCAAAATGATAAACTAATTTCCAGGCCTGGGTGATGTAAACCGAGAGGGGGATGTTGACCTCAGTGCCCTTCCTCAAAGTGAACACATACATCCGGTAGAGATTCGATAGCAGGAAGAAGGAAAGAAAAGCTGCCAGCACCCAGTCGCCATAGTGAATGCGCTCGACCGGTGCAAAGGTATTCAAAGCCACGCGCTCGGTTATCATCGGGCCGGAGAAGAGGACGAACATCAACACGACCAGCAGCCCGACGACAATGATCGAGCCAATTTCCCACACCGGAGAAGTGTAAAATTTCCTTGCCAGGCCGGTCCAATCATACTTTGCGGTCAGCCAGCGCCTCATGGCCATCATGGTCTCACCTGGTTCTGCACCGCGCGGGCAGGTTTCGGAACAGTTACCGCAGTAGTAACACAACCAGGGATCCAGGTGCTGCTTCAAGCGTTCGGTCTGCCCCAATTGCACGCGCCTGATCATATTGCGCGGGAAGGGATATTCATCCGTAGCCAGCGGGCAGCTGGCGGTGCAGTTGCCACAATTCCAGCATTTCTCGATGCCCACCGCCCCGTAAGATTTCAGCTCAAGAGCCAGCCTGGGATCAACGCGTTCCGCCATATTCAAGCCTCCTTTACCAGCTTATATTGAACGTAATCATCGCACATACCATCTTCCACAACGATGCCGTATTTCTTGTAAACTGCCAGGTACCATAGCACTTCGTGAGCAGGCTGGTTAATGGCAGCAGCAATTTCCGGCACTGTCCTCTTATTTTCTCGAATCGCCTGGCAAATTTGTTGCTGGAACTGCTTCTGATCACGCAGGAGGGCCTGTGTGCGCTTGACAGTCTCTGAATGTTCTTCCCGCAACTTTTTTAGATATTCACCGCGGCTGCGGGGATTAGCTGCATCGGTCATCGTCATACCCCTTCAAGTTCTGGAATATCCATGGCAATTGCCTCCACCATGGCTTCATATTGAGCCAGGCTCCAGCCCAATACATCGATGGCATGGTTCGGACAGGCACTGACGCAGGCGCCACAACCACAGCAGGCTGCCGGCTCGATCACCGCGCGGGTAACCTCGCTCCCATTTTCAGCAAATGTTTTCAGGCTGATGGCGCCTTCACTGAGGCATACCGAGATGCATTCACCACTGCCCTGGCATTTCTCAGGATCCACGCGGGCGACGAAGGGTGGCAGCTCCACCTGCCCCTGCCCAAGCAGCGCCGTCAGCTTGGCTGCGGCTGCCGATGCAGCTGACAGGCTTTCCTGAATGTTCATCGGGCTCTGGGCAGTCCCGGCCAGGAAGATGCCGTTCACCGACATCTCTACCGGCCTCAGCTTGGGATGGACCTCCACCAGGAAGCGGTCATTGCCTCTCGATATCTTGAGCATCTGCACCAGGTCGTCAATGGGGTGTGGCATCATGCCCACCGCCAGCACCACCAGATCCACGGGGACCTCGATCTCCTCGTTGTAAGTGAGCGTGTCCTTGACCCACACCAGTATCGGGTGGTGATCGTTCGGGGTTGCGCGCCGCACAACCGGCGGCTCTTCACCTGTATAGCGGATGAAACGCACCATGGCTTCCTGGGCATGACGGTAATAATCCTCGTGCCCCCGCCCGTAGGTACGGATGTCCTGGTAGAGCTCATACACATTTACATCCGGGAAGCGGGTACGCAGGTCAAGGGCGGTATGCAGTGATGCCGTACAGCACACTCGTGAACAGTATGGGTTGACCTGTCCATCCGGTTGAGGCTCATGGATCCCTTCGATCTGGCGGCTGCCGACGCAGTGGATGATGGCGACATCACCCAGCGGTTTGCCGTTCCAGGACAGGCGGTTCTGCGCTTTGGTCAGGGACAGGTGACGGATGAATTCTGGGAGTGTCACCACCTCCGGCATCTCACCGTAACCGTACTCGCCTTGTTGGGGCTGGTAGGGTTCGAAGCCGGTTGCCATGACGATCCCGCCGATGTTGAGCTCGAATTCCTTCGGTTCATCCGAGAGCGAGACCGATTTCCCGTTCAACTGGATGGGTTCCCCGTGATAATGCTCCCAATCCACGGCAGGCAACGCAGGATAGCAGCCCGGGTAGCTGTGGTAGATCACTTTGCGCATGGTCAGGCCATAGTTGAACTCGTCCGGCACACTTTGGGTCTCGGCCGCCAGGAAATCGCTGGCATTGGTTTCATTCACACCCCGCGAGTGCTGGCGCACCTGTACGCTGAAATTTCCGACATGACCCGTCACACCGATCACCTGCGCCTGGGTAAAAATGGTGATGTGGGGGTGGGCGGTTACCCTGGCGATCAGCTCCTGGAGCAGGGGCCGGGCTTGTTCGTCACTGGGGAAGAGCTCTTCCAGCTGTGCCATGTGCCCGCCCAGGAAAGGAGATTTTTCGACCAGGCTGACGTGTAATCCCTGGCGGGCGATATCCAGGGCTGCCCGCAGGCCGGCAACCCCTCCCCCAATCACCAGTGCATGGCGTTCGGCCTTCAGACGGGCGGGCTCGAGCGGCGCGAGCAGGCGCGCCTTGGCGATCCCCGCCATCATCAAGGTGATGGCTTTGGAAGTAGCCCCTTGTGGGTCATCGGAATGGACCCAGCTGTCCTGCTCGCGCAGGCCCACGTGATGGTACAGGTAGGGGTTCATGCCGGCACGCATGACCGTGCCTCGGAAGGTCTGCTCGTGCAGCGAAGGTGCGCAAGCACCGATGACCACCCGATTGATCCCCAGCTCGTGGATATCTTTCTCGATCATCGCCTGCCCGGCATCCGAGCACATCGACATGTCGGTGCGAGCCACGACCACATTCGGTAATTTGGCGATATTTTTAGCTACTTTTTCACAATCAACCACATGGCTGATGTTGCCGCCGCAGTAACAAACATAGGCAGCGATGCGCGCATCCTCAGGTGCGCTGGCAGGTTGTTCTGGTTGAGAATTCGGTTTTTCAGGCATACACCAGCTCTCTTTCCCGTTGATCCTCCTGTGGCTCACCAGCCCGGGATTTGGTATCCCGGATGTAAGCAGAGGCGGCGGAAGCCGCAGCTCCGGCGGTGATGATGCTGTCCACGATATCCATCGGCCCGATCGCCGTACCCGCGGCAAAGATTCCGGGGCGGTCAGTCAGGCAGGGCTCGCTGTTGACATTGGGGATGTTGATAAACTCATCGTTCCCCAGTGCCACATGGTAAACACCATCAGGCTTGTAAGCCGGGAGCATGCCCAGGGAAAGCACGACCAGGTCGTGGGTGCGCTCGATGATGCGCCCCTCTTCGGTCAGCTCCACCTTTACCACCGGATTGTGCTGCTCATCTTCATGAATGGACGCCACCTTGCCGCGGATAAACTCCACCCCCATGGCTTTGGCATTCTGGTAAAACTGCTCGTAACCCTTACCGAAAGTGCGGATGTCCATGTAATAAATGGTAATCTCAGCCATGGGCAGAGCACCCGAGATCAGCATAGCCTGCTTGATGGCATACATGCAGCACACCCGCGAGCAATACTCAATTCCCAGGGTTTCATCGCGTGAGCCTGCACACTGTACATATGCGATGGAGGTTGGCTCTTTGCCATCCCCGGGGCGAAGCACCCGCCCATATGGGCCCGTGGGAGCCAGGAAGCGTTCCATCATCAGCGGGTCAATCACGTTTTGGTATTGACCTCCCCCATATTCTTTCTTGGCGTCAAGCGGTGTCAGCTCGAAACCGGTGGCCAGCAGGATGCTGGTGGTCTTAATTTCGGCCATTTCCGCTTGCTGTGAAAAATCAACTGCATTGACCGGGCATATTTTTTCGCATTTACCGCACAGCAGGCAGTTATCGATGTCTAGCACGGCTTTCTGAGGCACGGCGGTCGAGAAGGGCACCCGGATGGCACGATAGGCACCCAGGTTGCGGTCAAAAAGGCTCGGCACGGTGATCGGGCACTCATATTCACACTGCCTGCAACCCGTGCACAGGCTTTCATTCACATAGCGTGGTTTTTTCTCCACAATGACGGTAAACCCGTCCTGCTCTTGACTGACATTCCGCACCTCGCTATAGGTCAGCAAGTGGATGTTGGCATGGTGCGCAACGGCAGACATCTTAGGCGTGGTGATGCAGCTGCAGCAGTCCAGGGTGGGGAATACCTTGCTCAGGGTGATCATTTTTCCACCAATGCTCGGTTCCTTTTCCACCAGGGCCACCTTGTACCCCTGGTCTCCCAGGTCGAGCGCAGCCTGCATCCCGGTGATGCCACCCCCAACGACCAGGGCGTCCATGTGCAATTCATTCATAGGCTGCCTTCCATTTCCGCCTGCGCGACTTGGGGCGCATTGCTTGCATGGAGGGCTATTTCGTTTTTAACGTGGCCGATTCCCTTGAGTAGCTCGTTCATCTGGTTGATTTCCTTCAGGAATGGTTTTACGCACACCGTGCAGATGGCGGCCAGGCGCAGGCGGCGGATGTCAATACCCCGATTCTTCATCAGCTCGTAGGTGGTTTGAATCAGCTTGGCAGTGCCCTCAGCTTCGACTTTATAGGGGCTGTCGGTGCCGCTGTACAATACCAGGATGCCGTCAATGCCGTGCTCGAAGGCGTGCAGGTAAAATTCAGGCGGGAAGAGGCAGGGACACATGACCGGAAGAATGTATGTGTTGGACGGGTAGTCAATATGACTCTGCCCGGTGGCATCTGCGCCGGCATACCCGCCAGCCAGGGTGGCGAGGACCAGGATTTTCGGGGGGTGATCAGCTGCAATATTTGTCATGATTCGTTATCCATTTTCCTGCAGCACTTGTGAGGTCCTGCTTATTTCTTTCGCCTGATGAACAGTCGCTCGTAACCATCGCCAGGCAGGGAACCCAGGAATTCATGCCCGACTTTCTCGCACCAGCGCGGCATATCGTTCTTG
>CAYLPS010000117.1:0-10492 GCA_964385625.1 uncultured Anaerolineaceae bacterium
TTCAAATATGCGCAAATACGAATATATAAACTTATGGTATTTTAACCAAAACCTTAGAAAGTGAATAGTGTTATTTGTCACAGAGAAAACATGATTCGGTCATCTCAAGGTTGGTAGCCGCCAATAAGATCAGGATAATACTTTCTGGCCTGTAAATTGCTGAATTTCTGGCGAAAATTAGTTATATTTCTTCAATTCAGGCAACATTTATGATATTATCTGCATTCCAGAAGGAAATCGGGTCATCGAAAGTATCTGCTTTCACTTTGATGATGCAATATTAATGGGATGGGCACATGTTCACGAAGCTTGGTGAAGCAATTACAAAATTTTTCCAAGAAGAGACTCTGGCAGAGCGCAGCAAACGCATGCTGCCTGGCGCTATTCTTTGTGCCATCGCAGCCACGGTTTACGTATTGGTTTCATCGCTGATCAACCCCATTCTTTACCCCGCTTTGCACCTGGGCGTGGATTGGATGGGATTGTTGCTGCACTGGCTGCAATACACCATTGCCCTGGCCTTGGCTGGAGCGCTCATTGCCTGGTTCACGGATACCATCGAAGGGGTGGTGTGGGGTGGGTTGATCCTGGCAGCGTTGCTCATGCTGGGCAGCATGGTCCTATCATTGCTGAGCGGGGCTGGCAATAACTTGCTGGGCCAATCACTGATCACCATCATCCCAGTGATTGGTGCAGGTATCCTACTGGCATGGGTGCTCCGTATGGTGGTCAAGCGTTTCACCGACATCATGGCCCAATCAGACGCTAAAAGCCGCCGCAAGCAGCTCACCCAACTGGTGGGCATCGTGCTGCTGGTGGGGCTGATCCCGGGGATATTTTCGACCTTTGGCACTTCTTCGCGGTATGCCGTCGGCTCGCTGAATAATGTGCTGCAAAACTACGCCACCGATAAGCTCATCGACTCACGCTTCCCATATGAGAGACTGCCAGCCCTCAAGCAGCACTTCGGCCTGGATTATGTGCTCTACGCCCGCACTTCCAGCGCTGCCTCGGGCTCGCTCGATATCACCATCCACTTTGCGGACGGCTACAACATCACCTGCATTGTGCCGCAGATGAACAGCAATGAGCCCATCCTGCTAAACGCCTGTAGCGAGGGTCGCACCTACAGAGCGCCGTAATTTATCGATATCAGCTTTTTCTGTCCCATGGGGTAGGGTTGAAAAATAATCACTGGCTCCCCTGATGTCCAGATAATCGCCGTTACGGTTAAATAAAAAAAGGGGCTGCTCCGCCTAAAATCTGGGCAGCCCAATACCAATGACATAACATCCATCTAATTTATATTAATCATCTGTTGCCAGGTTTTTTGTTAATTCTTGCCGCCTTGGGCTACGACCGGCACCTGCGCCACCCTGGGTTCCCGTCTTTCTGATCCTTTCCACTGGCTGAGTGCCACCGACACCAGGATCAGCGGGGTGGCAACCAGCGCCCGGAATGTGAGCTGTTCACCAGCCACTAAGCTGCCCAACAGCACCGCCACCAGGGGGTTGACGTAAGCATAGGTCACTGCCAGGTTGGCAGGGGCCACACGCAGCAGCCAGGTGTAGCATACGTAGCCCACCAGCGAGCCCACCACGATGAGGTAGCCCAGGCCAGCCAGCGAGCGCAGGCTGATAGCCGCCAGGTTCAGCTGCTGCCCCTCGCCCAATAAAATGCCCATGACGAACGAGCCAGCGCTTCCCACCAGCATCTCCATCCCGCTGGATAGCAATGGCGAATCGGGCAGCCGGGCATGCTGGCTGTACACTGACCCGGCGGCCCACAACAGACCGGCCAGCAGCACGGTGCCAATGCCGAGGATGCTATATCCCGCCTGCTGCCCCGTGCCGGCGCCTTGTTCCATCAGGATGACAATGCCCACCAACCCCACCAGCACTCCGGCTATGCTGCGCCAGCCAGGTCGCTGGCCATGGGAGACGAATACGCTCACCAGTACCACCCACAAGGGCATGGCAGCCACCACCAGGGCAGTGATCCCCGAGGGGATGAAGCGCTCAGACAGGGTCGAGCCGCCTACCCCGCCCACCAGCAGCAACAGGCCGATGATGCCCGTCGCGCGCCATTGCTGAGGCGTGGGCGCGGGGTCACCGGCCAGCCTGCGCCAGGCATACAGCAACAGCCCGGCAATCAGGAAGCGCGTGCCGGTTAGAAAGAAAGGTGGTATGCCTTCCAAGGCGTAGCGAATGGCCAGGTAGGTGGTGCCCCAGGCGATATATAGGGTGACCAGAGCCAGCCAGACGCGGGTTTTCATGAGGGCTTCTCCTTTATCCGCAGATATCGGGATTGCGCGCGACGTAATCCACGATCACCTTTTGGTTATTGCTGTAGCGCTCGGCCAGGCGCAGGCCAACCGAGGCCATCTGCCTGCCCAGGTTTGCCAGCAGCCTGGAACTGGCCACCAGATATATACGGGTGTCCACCCCGGCTTCTTTGATCATGCGGTCATATTCAGCCTGCTTTAACAACTGCTTAGTGTGCTGTTCAGCTTCCAACATTGGGTCAAAACCTATCCTGATCATGATCTACCTCTCCTTCTATTTGCCGGCACCGCTTGACAGCTGTTGAATAACCGGCTATAATGGTATTGATGGTTAGATAATATCACTAAAAATATAACCTGTCAAGGTATTTTTGTAGGTTACAGGAGGTCAATTATAGAAGAGATATTCGATACGGTCACCGAGGAGGTGTGCCTTGACTTCGCCAATACCAACGACTGGCACGCCAGCGAACACCCGGTGGAAACCTTGCACAGCTACACCGAGTTGGTCGAATGGGGTAAAAAAGCAGGCATCATCAACGATGAGGACGCCGAAGCGTTAATCAGGCTCGAAGCAAACCAACATGAGCCTGGCGCTGAAGTGTATCATCGCGCCATCGAGACGCGTGAGGCCATTTTCCGCATCTTTGCCAGGCGTTATGCCGGGCTGCCCGTTGCCAGAGAAGACCTGGCGAAGCTGAATTCCGTGGTTCGTGAAGCCAGGGCTCACCGCGAGCTGGCGCCCGATGTCGATGGTTTTACCTGGAAATGGGCGGATGATGTTGACCCGAAAAACCTGGTGCTATGGACGGTGGCTTTGTCGGCAGCAACCCTGCTGACCTCTGAGAGGTCCTCGCGGGTAAGGGTATGCGAGGATGACCGTGGCTGTGGGGCATTGTTCATCGACATGAGCAAGAACCATTCGCGGCGCTGGTGCTCGATGGAATCGTGCGGCAACCGCGCTAAGGCTCACCGGCATTACTCGCGGGTGAAGGTGGAGGCAAGCAAGGGCTTGCCAGGCTCCCCTTCAGCAGAGGCATAGAAACAAACGCAAGGGATGGTTTGGGTTTGAGCTGTAGATGATCTTATTTTAGCCACAGGTACTGGTAGGGGCCCAGGTGGAGGTGTAGCTTTCTGTCCGTGGCCAAGTACACATGTGAAGTGAAGAGTTCGGTCCATTGCAGCTGGGCGCTGGTCACTTTCAGGGTCAACTCCCGAGGGGCCTGGCCCAGGTTGTGCACTGATAACAAGTCTTCGTCAGGCGAGCGGTGCTCGAATGCCAGCACAGCGGGAAAGCCGCTTTCCAGCCAGCGTAGAACGCCATCCCCCAGGATGGGATGGGCCTTGCGCAGCTCGATCATTCGGCGGATGGCGTGCCACAAAGATACTGGATCGTCTTTTTCAGCCTGTACATTCACAGCCTGGTAGTCGTAGGGGGATTGGTCGATGAGTGGCGAATATAATTTCGTGTTGCTCGAGAATCCCGCTGAGAGTGATGCATCCCACTGCATGGGCGTGCGCACCCCGTCGCGGTCGGGCAGCCAGATATTGTCACCCATGCCAATCTCATCACCGTAGTAAATGATGGGTGCCCCGGGCAGGCTGAATAGCAACGCATTGGCCAGCTCGATCTTGTGGCGGTTGTTATCCAGCAGCGGCGCCAACCGCCTACGGATGCCCAGGTTGAGGCGCATGCGCGGGTTGGGGGCATACTGCTGCCACATCCACTGGCGCTCCTGCTCGGTGACCATCTCGAGAGTCAGCTCATCGTGGTTGCGCAGGAAAGTGCACCACTGGCAATCACCGGGGATGGGGGGCGTGTTATCCAGCGCCCAGCGGATGGGCGCAGCATCAGCGCGCTTTAGCGCCATGAAGATGCGCGGCATCAGCGGGAAATGGAACGCCATGTGGAACTCATCCCCATCCCCTTCTTTCACACGACCGAAATATGCCCGCACATCCTGCGGCCACTGGTTGGCTTCACATAGCAGGACGCGCCCCGGGTAGCGCTGATCAACGTAGCGACGCATCTCCTGGAGATATGCATGCGTCTCTGGTAGATTCTCGCACGAAGTTCCCTCCCGCTCGAACAAATACGGCACTGCATCCACACGGAAACCGTCCACCCCAAGGTCGAGCCAGAACTTCATCACATTGAGCATCTCGTCGCGTACTTCGGGACTGTCATAATTGAGGTCGGGCTGGAATGAATAGAAGCGATGCCAGAAGTACTGCCCGGCCACTTCATCCCAGGTCCAGTTCGACTTTTCAGAATCCACAAAAACAATGCGGGCATCGGCATATTTCTGGTCGGTGTCAGACCAGACGTAGTAGTTGCGATAAGGCGAGTTGCGATCACGGCGGGCAGCCTGGAACCAGGGGTGCTGGTCGGAGGTGTGGTTCGCTACCAGGTCGGTGATCAGGCGCAAGCCCCGGCGGTGAGCCCCTTCCAACAGCTCCTTGAAATCCTCCAGGCTGCCGTAATCGGGATGTACAGCACAGTAATCGGAGATGTCATAGCCGTCGTCTTTGAGCGGGGAGGGGTAGATGGGGTTTAGCCATATGCAATCGACCCCCAGCTCGGCAAAATAGTCCAGCTTGCTGGCTAGGCCTACAAGGTCGCCCTTACCGTTTCCAGTACTATCACAAATGGCTTTGACCGGTGCTTCGTAAAAAATCGCGTTCTTATACCAGGTGTAATCAGGCATAATAAGACATTATCCCTTAACTGACCCGGAGAGCAAGCCGCGGGCAAAGTAACGCTGGAAGACGAAGAACACGATCATGGGCAGGAGGAACGATAGGAAAGCCGCCCCGGTGAGGATATTCCAGTTGTTGCCCAGCGGGTCGATCAGGTTGGTAATCTGCACGGTCAGTACCGGCTTGTTGGTCAGGAACACCTTAGCCACCAGGAAGTCATTCCATACCCACAAGAACTGGAAGATGCCTAGAGAGGCGATGGCTGGCATGGCCAGGGGTAGTGCCATGCTGCGGAAGGCCACCCAGTGGTTGGCGCCATCCAGGTACACCGACTCGAAGATCTCGCGCGGCAGGCTGCTGATAAAGTTACGCATCAGGTAGATGGCATACGGCAACCCGAACCCGGTGTGGAACAGCCAGATAGCCAGGAAGGTACTCTGGATTCCCAGGGTTACATATAGGCGGGCGATGGGCACCAGCACCATCTGCAGGGGGACGATTTGCAGCCCCACCAGCAAGGCAAACATCCAGTGGCGCCCCTTGAAGTCCAACCAGGCGAAGGCATAAGCTGCCAGGGCACCGAAGAAAATCGGCAGCAGGGTAGCGGGTATTGCCACGATGATAGTGTTTATGAAAGCGCGGCCCATCCCAGCCTGGTTGAGCAAATCGGATGCGTTGCAATTGTATATCGCCAGTGTGCTGGGTACTTTGTTTGCACAATCGGAAGCGTAATTGGCGGTACCCTTGTAACCCACCAGGGCATCCAGGTAGTTGTCTAATGTTAGCTGACCGGTGGTGTTTTTCTGCCCGGCCAGTGTGCCCATATAGGTCAGGATGGGTGCCAGGATGGATTGAGCTTCGGTGGCATTGCTGGGCAGCGGTGGGTTAGTGAGCTGTGGGTGACCTTGGGCGGGATCGCGCAGGTAAACCAGCATGTTGATCGCTCGAACATATTTAGCAAGTACTGCTGGATCAGACAAATCAGCGTTCGCGATTTCCTTGCCGTCAGCTCCATGGCAGGAAGCACAGTAGGTATTATACTCAGACTGACCTACGACTGGTTGGCTGCCAAAAACGGTCCACCAGCCTGATTCTCGTACTGCCTGGCGGCTACGAAAGGAGGTGATAAATAATCCCACTGTAGGGATTACCCATAGCAAGCACATGACGACGACCGCTAGGTGCAGCGGGATACGGTTGAAGAAAGTGTTAAGTTTCGCCAGCGGGTTCATCGGGCTGCCTCCTCAGCGCGGAAGCGCCGTACATTGAAGATCATCACCGGGATGGTGAGCAGGATCAACACCACGGCTATAGCGCTGGATTTGCCTACATCAGTAACAATGAGCTGGAACATGCGGTTGGCAATGACCTCGGTGCCAAAGTTACCGTTGGTCATCACAAAAACGATATCGAAGATCTTGAGGATGTTGATCACCAGGGTGGTAGTAACTACGATGATTGTAGGTAAGATCATGGGCAGCATAATGGTCCAGAAGACCTGCCACTCGCCGGCCCCATCCACCCGGGCAGCCTCCAACACTTCGGAAGGTAAGCCTTTTACCGCTGCAGACAATATGGTCATGCAAAATCCTGCCCACAACCATAACCCCACTATCATCAGGGCGAAGTTATTAATCCGTGGATCACTGAGCCAGGCTACAGGTTGGAAACCCAGCTTCACCAGGATGGCATCTAATAAGCCAATTTGCGCCCCGCCGCTAGTATTGACATAATAAACAAAGCGCCAGATCACGCCAGCGCCAATGAAGGAGATAGCCATGGGCATGAAAATGATCGATTTTGCCAGACTTTCGTAGCGTACGCGGTCTGCCAACAGGGCGAAAATCAGGCCAATGGCCACTGTGGCAGGCACCATCAGTACCAGCCACAATGCATTGTTGCGTAGTGCTATCAGCATCTCGGGGCTGGTGAAAGCGTAACGATAGTCGTCGAACACGCCCCAACACGGCTGACCCGCCACGCAACCTGTGGCAGCTGAAGCGGTGCCTGATTTGTTAGTGAAGCTCAATACGAGGGTATTGAAGGTTGGGTACACAATAAAGATAAACATGATCAGAAGGGCGGGAGCGAGATAGTAGAATGGAGCCAGCCGTCCTTGTTTCATGATCTTAGGAACCATGGGCATCTCTCCTTCTATTCAATTGGAAATGGGGCGTGCAGGCAATCCGCACGCCCCTTATACTACAGGATTTTATTTACCGAGTGTTGCCATCTGAGCAGCTTCCGCTGTATTCAGTTCGGTTTGGATATCGGCACCCTGAACGGAATCCACGATGGCTTTCCATTCAGCTGCCTGGAAGGTACCACCCAGGGTGTCACCCAGGTCGGGTGTGAAGCCCTGCGCGGTCTCCAGGACCTTGGCCATATCGGCAATCACCGGATCGGTGAAGTGACCCTGGGCAAGCTTGTTCGGGTCGATGGAGAAGCCGGTTTCAGCCCAGTTAGCAGCCCCAACGGGACCAGTGATATAAGCCAGCATCGCCTTAACCACCGGTGTATCGCTGAAGGCGAACATCAGGTCATAGCTACCCTGAACACCCTTGGCACCAGAGAAGCCAAAGAAGGCATAATCCGTGCCGTATTTCAGGTTGGGGTAGGCTGCAACGATATTGCCGCCAGCAAAGCCGGCCTGGCCGACCATCATAGACTCGGGTGGGTCTGAGAAGGGTTGCAGCAAAGCATCGGCGAAGTTGGTATTGACTGTACCGGTGGCACCACCCACGGTGTACTGCGAGTCGGAAGCCCACTTAACGTATAGTTGGTAAGCTGCCAGCACACCCGGATCATTGTAAGGTATGCTGCCATCCAACAGACCGAGCACATAATCAGGCCCTTGCATGGCCAGCAGCAGGTTCTGGATAAAGTCAGAACCAGGCCAGCCATCAGAGCCGGTGGAGGCAAGCCCCATCGACCACGGCACCTGTCCATTGGAGACCATGGTATCTGCCAGGGTCTCGAGGTCATTCAGCGTGGTGGGGATTTGGTAACCATTGGCCTGGAACTGTACCGGGCTGTACCAGATCAGGGTCTTGATATCCGTCTTGGCGGGTAGGGCTAACAACTTCCCATTCACAGTACCCAGCTTCTGCCAGTAATCGGCATAATTGCTGGCGTCAACACCCAGGCTGGTCAGATCGAGCAGCTTATCGGCGTACAGCTGGAGAGGTGAAGTGCTCGGCCAGAACAGGATGTCGGGCGGGGTGCTCTTCACCGCAGTATCCAACACGGCAGCATCGCGGGTGGAGTTGGCATTGATCTTGACACCACAGGCATCTACAAAAGGCGCCATAATGGTATTAAACATTGCCTCTTCATTACCGGTCCACTGGTAAATTACAGAGATCTCAGTACCAGATGCCACTCCCATACAGTCGATCGATGCCGAGGCCGAGGGAAGTGAGGCTTTCAGTGCAGCTTCGGCAGTATCCAACTCACTCTGGATATCGGCACCCTGAACGGAATCCACGATGGCTTTCCATTCAGCCGCCTGGAAGGTACCGCCAATGGTGTCCCCTAAGTCGGGTGTGAAGCCCTGGGCGGTCTCCAGGATCTTGGCCATATCAGCAATTTGTGGATCGGTGAAATGGCCTTGAGCAAGGGCATTCGGGTCGATGGAGAAGCCGGTTTCAGCCCACTTGGCAGCCCCAACCGGACCAGTGATATAAGCCAGCATCGCCTTAACCACCGGTGTATCGCTGAAGGCGAACATCAGGTCATAGCTACCCTGAACACCCTTGGCACCAGAGAAGCCAAAGAAGGCATAATCCGTGCCGTATTTCAGGTTGGGGTAGGCTGCAACGATATTGCCGCCAGCAAAGCCGGCCTGGCCGACCATCATAGACTCGGGTGGGTCTGAGAAGGGTTGCAGCAAAGCATCGGCGAAGTTGGTATTGACTGTACCGGTGGCACCACCCACGGTGTACTGCGAGTCGGAAGCCCACTTAACGTATAGTTGGTAAGCTGCCAGCACACCCGGATCATTGTAAGGTATGCTGCCATCCAACAGACCGAGCACATAATCAGGCCCTTGCATGGCCAGCAGCAGGTTCTGGATAAAGTCAGAACCAGGCCAGCCATCAGAGCCGGTGGAGGCAAGCCCCATCGACCACGGCACCTGTCCATTGGAGACCATGGTATCTGCCAGGGTCTCGAGGTCATTCAGCGTGGTGGGGATTTGGTAACCATTGGCCTGGAACTGTACCGGGCTGTACCAGATCAGGGTCTTGATATCCGTCTTGGCGGGTAGGGCTAACAACTTCCCATTCACAGTACCCAGCTTCTGCCAGTAATCGGCATAATTGCTGGCGTCAACACCCAGGCTGGTCAGATCGAGCAGCTTATCGGCGTACAGCTGGAGAGGTGAAGTGCTCGGCCAGAACAGGATGTCGGGCGGGGTGCTCTTCACCGCAGTATCCAACACGGCAGCATCGCGGGTGGAGTTGGCATTGATCTTGACACCACAGGCATCTACAAAAGGCGCCATAATGGTATTAAACATTGCCTCTTCATTACCGGTCCACTGGTAAATTACAGAGATCTCAGTACCAGATGCCACTCCCATACAGTCGATTGTACCCGTTGCTGAAGTAGGTGCTGCTGTCGGCGCCGTTGTTGGTGCGGTTGTTGGAGCAGTTGGTTGTGTGGGTGCTGTGGTCGCAACCGGGGTAGCGGCTGGGGCACATGCTGTAACGAGCATGGCAAACAGCATCAAGGCACCCAGGATTTTATATGTTTTATTCATTGATAAATTTCCTCCTATTGTATTTTCGCACGAACCTATGGATGAGGTATATGTGACCCATATTTTTTAATCCATCCCACCTCCTTTCCGGTATCTTATAAAGTGTTGTCCGATCTTCATTAGCTTCATTATTTGCTTGAGCACCTGGTTATCGATTAACCTGCAGTGTAAGCAGATCATAAAAAGCATCGTCATCAACCCCCTTCGATATGAGAGCGACCTTGCTCAAGACATCATATTTTTACAGTCGGTTCTCCTCCACAAATGGCATTCAATCATTTTACTTGCATGTGGTATCTATGCACCACGAAATAGTTTAGACGATGATTAATAATAGACGGGTCATTATAAGAAAGATTTAACATGAAATCCCAACTCATGCCATCCTAGCATCCAGGCGACCGGGTCACAGAATCTCGTACTCCCCTAAAAAACCGAGCTCACAGATAAAACCAACCGGTGTGCCAGGCAAACTCGCAAGGCTGGCTTTTAGATATCAGTCCTTATGAAACCGATATGTTATTGCTGATGAAAATCAAGTAATTACGCAAAGGCCAAAGATTTCGTACCATGGCGGTTAAAACCGCGCCTACATAGAACACCAGGCCGGCTTTCGCCGACCCAGGAAAACTAGGGTATGAATCAGTAATAATCTATGGCATAATTTCCTAAAAATGGCATGTCAACGATGATGTTCTCTTATTCAACCCTATCAAACCAAAGTAAAAAAAATGATCCATTGGTGG
>CAYLPS010000118.1:0-10361 GCA_964385625.1 uncultured Anaerolineaceae bacterium
GGAATTTTAATATTTTAAGAATACCAATCTAATAGCACATAGCGGTGGCTGCCAGGCTATTGCCCGGCAAAATGACCTCAGGCCACAATTTTCACCCGGCATATCTTCCCTAACCCTTTTTCGATCTTCACCTGCCGCCCGTTACAGCTGGCCTCATTCACGTCCTCATCTGCCCTCACCCACACCTCCCCCTCCACGCTTCTCCCCATGTCCAGCAGCTCCAGCTCCAACGATTCATTGGCTATGCGCAGAGTTTTTATCTCAGCGCCCATGCTGATATGCAGCGTATCCCCCACCACCTGCGGTGACTCACCCAGCTCACACAGCCGCAGCAGCTTGCAGCCGTGGGCAGGCAGTGCTTCGAACACCAGCTGACCTTCATGCACCCCGAGGTAGCTGCACGACCAGAAATCGAAACCGTGCAGCCGGGCTCCATCGGAGAATCCCAGGCTGGAAAAGGGCAGCTCAAGGTCGGCAGGCTGGTCTTGCCAGTTGAACAAGCCCACCAGCTGCCAGTCCTGCCCGTTATGCGACAACTTCACCCGGTACACCGACGGCATGTCACGCTCCAGCCTGTCCAGCGGCGCTCCATGCAAGCGCAGGTTGGGAACCAGCCGGCTCACCCACCCCAGGCGTGCGGGGGTCACCTTGCGCAGGTCGTCGCTGGAAATCAGCAACCCCCCGCTCAGCCCCACCAGCGTGACCGCCGATTGCACTTCAGCCTCGCTCAGGCGGCTGTCCGCATCCCGCACCAGCAGGCAGTCGGGGTCGTTCCACCACCATTTTCCATGCAGGCTGCCCAGGTGGAGGGTATTTCGCAAGGCATTACGCAGCGCTGGCATGGAAGGGTTGCTGCTGAGCAAGGGCGTGGCCCAACCCAGCCAGTGGAAATACGGCTCCCACGAGGGGGCTGTATCGGGTCCGATACGCATAGCATCCACCACGCCAATGGCAGGGCCGAACGGGCAGCCACAGCCCAGCAGGAAGGCCTCGTCCGACGCGCCCTGGCGGATGGCTTGCAACCCCGCCCGCAATGCCTCGGCTCGCGTGCTCTTGGGGTCGAAGCGCCTGCCTGGCAGCGCCCCCGCATTGAGAAAATCGATCTTCAGCATGCGGTAGCCCCACTGGCGAGTAAGCGTGGCGGCCAGGCGCTGCAGGTGCTCCAAAACCGCCGGTTGGGTCAGGTCGAGGGCGTGGGTGAGCAGATTGTACTGGAAACCGGCGCTGATCGGGCGGCCGTTCTGGCCGGTTACCAGCCACTCGGGGTGCTCACGGCTCACGGCAGACTTGCGCTCCACCACGAAGGGCGCCAACCACAGGCCGGGTTTAAAGCCCTGGTGGGTGATTTGCCCGGCCAGCCATTCCAGCCCGTGGGGAAATTTGGGGTTCGTGCGGGTCCAATCTCCCCAGGCAGCCTGGTAACCGTCGTCCAGCTCCACTACACCGATAGGGAGGAGCAATCTCTGCTCCTGCAGCACCTGCAGATTCTGAAGCAACACGCCCTCACTGATGGCATGGAAATACTGGTACCAGTGGGTCCACATGGGAGATGGCGGCGCTGCGGGCACACGCGCACTCATCTGGCGCCCCACAGCCTGCACATAACCTGCCTCGGGCTCAGGGTCAGGCAGGGATACAAACTGGAGGTAGCCCCACTCGGAATCCCGCTGCTCCCCCGGCTCCAGCAGCACCCCATCCAACTGGCTCACCAGACGAAAGCCAGCCTCCCCCCGCCGGGTGCAGGCATACAGCTGTCCGAACTGGTGGGCCGTAGAAGCAAACCCCGCCACCAGGCAGGCAGCCTCGCCAACCAAAATACCCCAGCCTTCGGATGAAAACTCTCCTGGCCGCCTGGGCTGTGCAGTTTGCGGGTTGGCATAGGATAATCCTGCCAGGCGATCCAGCCAGGAGAGTGAATTGCGCTCATCCGGCTGGCGCAGACCGGTGTAACCCCAGCCGTGCCAGCCCACCTTGAAAAAGCGCAAGGCATGCTCAGCCGGGCCCAGCTGAAGGCTGCCGGCACTTAATGGACCAACATCCAGGAGGCAGGCCTCCTCCAAGTGAAGGGGCTGGCGCCCCAGGTTATGCACGGTGAGCTTCAATAGCAGAAAGGGTTGCGTATCGTAGAGATTAATGCGGTAAACCAGCTCGAGCTGGCTAGAATCCACCGGGCAGCGGCAAACCAACTGGTGACCTCTTCCATGGAGATCGGCGAGGGGTTCTTCATGCACAGAACACCCAGCAGGCAACCCGGTCTTATACAGGCGGCCAGCCGGCTGGAATCGATAGCTCAGCCAGATAGAAGCCCCCTGGATGGAAACGCCCGGCAAACCTGAGAGAAAAGAGAATCGCCCTGCAGATGCCTGGTATTCAACCCGCATTGTCCAGCTCCAGGTCTGGGATGAGGCTGGCAGCGATCAATCGATAAGCCGGCTGGTATAAGCGGCGGTAGATCTCAGAATGGTGCATGGCGGGGTAAGCCTGTTGTTCGAGCAGCCGGGTAAATTGCTGCACTGCCCCGGCATCAAAACCAGCCAGGTAACCCTGCTGGCAAAGCCGGCTGAACACCTGCCAGGTGGCTTTCAATTCTGCCGGGGTGCCGCTCGCCAGCCTCGGGGTCATCAGCAGCGCATCGATGATCCGTGATAAGCCCAGCTGGCGTGATTTATATGCGCGCAGGTTCAACCGGAACAGTGAGCCATCAGGCCGCAAGGCCTCCAACAGCGGCTGGTTGGGGTCGGGCTCCAGGCGCTCGAATTCAGCCTGCAGGAGACGAGAGAACTGTCCCGGGGAGGAGAGCAGGTGCTCAGGACCCAACGCTGCCTGGTAGATGAGCTTGTAGGCGTCCTCGAGCTGCATCTGTGGGTAGGATGCCAGGTGCTGGCGCAGCAGCTCGAGCAAGCCAGGCCTGTCAAGCTGCATCGTTGTTCGCTTCGGGCTGCTTGCCCTTATGCTCCTCTGGCCTGGCGAAGCGCTGCAGGTCTTCTGCCATCTGATGCAGGCGCTGGTCGACCAGGGCATTCACCGTGTCAGGCTCGAAGCTGCCGTCGGGTAGGCGCTCTCCGGCCTTGATCCCGGTGAGCACCTCGATCCCTTCATCGATGGTGTGCACCGGCCAAATATGGAAGCGACCCTGGCGGACGGCTTCTACCACTTCTTCCTTCAGCATCAGGTTGTCGATGTTGCTCGCTGGCAGCAAGACACCCTGCTCGCCGGTGAGCCCGGCAGCCTTGCACACCTCGAAGAAGCCCTCAATTTTCTCATTAGCCCCGCCGATGGCTTGCACCTCACCATTCTGGTTCACCGAGCCAGTGACCGCTATGGCCTGGTTGACGGGCAAACCAGAAAGTGCCGAGAGGATGGCATACAGCTCGGTGCTGGAGGCGCTGTCGCCCTCGATGCCGCCATAACTCTGCTCGAACACCAGGCGAGCGGAGAGCGAGAGGGGTTTATCCTGGGCATAACGGCTGGCCAGGAAGCCCGACAGGATGAGCACACCCTTGGTATGGATGGGGCCGCTCAGCTTGGCCTCCCGCTTAATATTCACCACGCCCTCGCGGCCCAGGCTGAGGCTCACCGTGATGCGGTTGGGCTGCCCAAAGCTGATATCGCCCAGGCTCAACACGGAAAGCCCGTTGATCTGCCCGACCTTCTTACCGCTAATATCGATCATGATCACACCGCGGTTGATCATCTCTTGCAGGCGCTCCTGGATGAGATTGGAGCGGTAATAGCGCTCCTCGATAGCCTTGCGGATATGGCTGGCAGTGATCAGCTCAACGCCATCCAAACCGGCATAATAGCTGGCCTCTCGCACCACATCCGATATCTCCCCGAAGCGAGTGGAGAGCTTCTGCTGGTCTTCGGCCATGCGCGAGCCGTGCTCCACCAGGCGCGACATAGCGCTGGTATCCAGGTGCAGAAGATTCTCGGTGTTGCACAGCATGGTGGCGAAACCGGCATATTCCTGGATGTGCTCGGCGTTGCGGGTCATGGAAGTATCGAACTCGGCTTTAACCTTGAACTGCTCGCGGAAATGGGCTTCATAAGCTTGCAGCAAGGCAAAAATATCAGGGCGGCCGATCAAGATCACCTTGATATCCAGTGGAATCGGCTCGGGCTTCAGGCTTTTCGTGGAGAAACCGAACTTCTCGCTGGCGTCTTCAATTTCGATCACGCCATTTTGTAATGCGTGGCTGAGGTCCTCCCAGGCAAAGGGGTTGCGCAGCACATCCTCGATGGGCAATACCAGGTAGCCGCCATTGGCGCGGTGGATGGCGCCGCCCCTGACCAGGGTAAAATCGGTCACCAGGGCACCGAAGCGGGCTTCCTGCTCGATTCGCCCGAACAGGTTATCATGATTGGGGTTGGTCTCCACGATCACCGGGGCACCCTTGAGCCTGGAGTTATCCACCAGGATATTGACCGCATACTTCTTTACCGGCAGCCCTTTCGGCTGAGCCATGAATGGCAGCGCAGGCTGCTCTTCCTGCCCATCCGTCTTGAAGAGCTCTACCTGTTCGAGCAGGTCGGTCTGCACCGCATCGATAAACACCAGCACTTCGGGTAAATCCTGGAACTTTTCCTTCATTTCCTCGTTCCAATTGCGCAGCGCATAGAGGGCGATCTCACGATCGAGCTTGTCTACTGCATCACGAGCATCTTTATCCAGGCTCTTGGTCTGGCGGATGGAGGATTCGAGCAGATTCTGCACTTTCTGCTGCTTTTGCATCAGCTCTTCCTTATCCTTCTGGGACAATTTGAGGAAATCCTCCTCACTGATGGGCTTACCATTATGGGTGGGCACGGTAGCCACCCCCATCGGCGTGGGCTGCAGCACGAAGCCCTCTGCATTCGCTTGCTGGTTAACCTTCTCCAGAATTTCCTGCTTCTGCTGCTGGAACTTGTTCAGGGTCTCTTCCTTCTGCTTGGCATACCCTTCGCTTTCGAACACATTGCGCACTTCCTGGAACACCTGGCGGGTAAGGTTTTCCATGCCCTTTTGCAGCTCAACAGCCCGGCCGGCAGGCAGGCTGAGGGCATTCGGATGGTAGGAATCCTTAAAATTGTTCACATAACACCAATCCATGGGCACCGGCTGGGTGGTGGCAACTTCCTCCAAGAAACGACGCACGGCGGTGGTTCGACCGGTGCCTGGCAGGCCAGACACATAGATATTGAAGCCTTTTTCCTTAATTCCCAGACCGAAGTGCATGGCGCGCATCGCCCGGTCTTGGCCGATAATCGTCTCTATGCCACTCAGCTCGGCACTGGATGCGCAACCGATGGCGTCAGCTCCACATTCTTTATAAACTTGTTGTACAGTAAGTTCGGTGACCATAATTTCTTCCTCCAAGTGCAAGTGTTGTACGGATTATACAGTGAAGTGATGGTAAAACCAGCGCTTGACCAGCTCGGCTGAAAGGAAATACAAGGCGACGATGACGATGATCAAGCCCAGGGTCGGCAGGTTGAAGGGTTCAAAGCCCAGGATGGGAGCCAGGGGTGAATATGGAATCACCAGGGCAACCACTGCCACCAGGAAGGTGACCAGCAACATGGCCCGGCTGGGATTGCTGCGGGTGAATGGCAGGCGCGTGCGCACGGCAAACACCACCGCGCTGGCTGAAAGCACCGATTCGAAGAACCAGCCAGTGTGAAAGGTAGCCTGTCGATCGTGGAATTGCAACAGCAAGACCCCAAAGGTGGCAAAATCGAACACTGAGCTCAAAGGGCCAAAGACTAACATAAAACGGCGGATAAAACCTACATCCCAGCGGTGAGGCTGGCGGATGAACACATCGTCCACGTTATCACCGGCGATGGTCATTTCGGGCAGGTCGGTGAGGAAGTTGATCAGCAGGATCTGCTTGGGCAGCATGGGCAAGAAGCTGAGGAACAACGAGGCGCCTGCCACGCTGAACATGTTGCCAAAGTTGGCGCTGGTAGCCATAAAGACGTACTTGAGGGTGTTGGCAAAGGTCTTGCGCCCCTGAATGATACCCTGGCGCAACACCTCCAGGTCATTCCGCACCAGCACGAAATCGGCGGCATCCTTGGCAACATCCACGGCATTATCCACCGAAATGCCCACATCGGCGGAATGCAGCGAGGGAGCGTCATTGATACCATCGCCCATGTAGCCAACCACTTGCCCGGCTTTTTTAAGCGCCAAGATGATGCGCTCCTTCTGGGCCGGATCCACCTCGGTAAAGATGTTATTATGCTGGACGGCATAGATCAGGGCAGATTCACGCATGTCATCGATCTTGTCGCCAGTCACAATGCCCGAAATTTCAAGCCCGACGGTGCTGGCGGTATGCCTGGCGACAAGGTGGTTATCACCGGTGATGATCTTGAGCTGGATCCCCAAATCTTCCAGGTCGTGGATGGTCTGGATGATTCCCGGCTTGGGAGGATCGAAGAAGAGTAGCGAGCCGATGAAGGTCATACCGGATTCATCAGTATGGGTGAATGGGCTCGAACGTCTCTCCACCGGTTTAAGCGCCACACCCAGCACCCTGAATCCTTGCTCGCTCCAATCCTGGAAGCGCTGATTAATCGCCGCGGAAAGCTGTGCTTCTAGGGGTATAACCTGTTGGTCAGCCTGCGCCTGCGTGCACACAGATAGCACGTTGTCAAAAGCGCCCTTGGTGATCATCGTGTCCTGGCCATTTTGCCGAACGACCACTGTAAGGCGCTTGCGGGTGAAATCGTAGGGAATCTCATCCACTTTCTCGATTCCGGTCACATCCACAGTCGCTTTTACCTGGATGGCATCATCGAGGGGATTACTCATACCGGTCTGGAATTTCGCGTTCAGGTAGGCATAATGAAATAGCTGCTCGGAGGGATTCCCCTGCACATCCAGGGAGTTATCCAGGCTGACCACACCCTGGGTGAGAGTACCGGTTTTATCGGTACACAGCGTATCCATTGAACCGAAATTCTCGAGCGATTCAAGGCGCCGGACAATGACACCCAATTTGGCCATCAGCTGTGAGCCTCTCGACAGGTTGATGTTAATGATAGCAGGCAGGAGCTGTGGGGTGAGACCGACCGCCAGGGCAACCGAGAAGAGCAGGCTATCCAGCACTGGCCGGTTGAAATAAACGTTAAGGGCGAAGATAGCGATCACCAGCACCAGCATAAACTCAGTCAGCAGGTAGCCCAGGCGCCGGATGCCGCGTTCGAACTCGGTCTCGGGAGGGCGCAAATTCAGCCTGGCAGCAATCTGGCCAAAAGCAGTGCGCGTGCCCGTTTGGACGATCAGCACGCTGGCGCTACCGCTGCGTACATTCGTGCCCATGAAGACCATGTTGGTACGCTCGGCAAGGCTGGCTTTTTCTGGGATTACACCAGGGGTTTTCTCGACCGGGAAGGTCTCACCGGTGAGCACAGCCTGACTGACAAAAAAGTCGTTGGCTTGCAACACGATGCCATCAGCCGGGATCAGGCTGCCAGCTGAGAGCAGCACCACATCACCGGGTACAACTTCTTCGGTGGGGATTCCCTGCTTTTTCCCATGGCGCAGCACATCAGCCTTGATGGTGAGCTGGGTGCGCAGCTTTTCTGTGGTGTTATGGGCGTTATTCTCCTGCACGAAGCTCAGGATGGCACTGCCAAACACAATCACCAGGATGATGATGGCATCGGTAAAGTCTCCTAAAAAGGCAGACATGACCGTGGCAAAGATCAGGATCAGCACGATGGGACTTTTGAACTGGTTGAGGAACAGCACCAGGGGGGTGAGCTGGCGGCGGGCGCGCAGTATGTTCAACCCGTAAATGTCAAGCCGTTGCTCCGCTTCTTCCTGGGTCAGGCCCGCAGGAGAGCTATGTAAAGCCTGCCACAGCTGGTTAAGATCCTTCGCCCAGTACTTTAGATCCACCTGATCCTGGTGTTTTTGTGCTGTTTCAGACTTTGCGGGTGACCGTTTCATTGTCCACTAATCTCTTGCCCTAACCTCGAGCTGACCTTACCACCAATAGTAATCCAAAGGGATGGCGGGCTAGTCAATGTGGACAGGCACCAATAAAAGCGGTAGATGTGTTTGGGTGGCAATTTTAGGGGTGACGCTGCCCGACCAAAAGGCATCCATCGCAGTCTTGCCATGCGTACCGAGGATGATCATATCGGCGTTGAATTCCCTGGCAGCGCGCACGATCTGCTTCGCCGGGTCGCCGCGCTGCACTTCACCGGTGACAGTGATATGGGCATCCAGGAGCTTTCCGATCAGGCCGGCGAGATAGATTTCACCATCTTCGCAACTCATCTCAAGCAATGCCGAAGTGGCCGTCGGCAGGAGCACAGCAGAAGCAGCCTGCTCCCCTGGCAGGGTGGACAACTTGTGGATGACCATCACCAGGTGCAGGCGCGCGGTGCAGGCCTGGCTGATATAAACCGCCATGTCGAGCCCAGCTTCATGATCGGGGTTACCGTCCAGGGGCACCAAAATACAATCGCAGGAGCAAACCTCTCCCTGCAGGTCGTTTTCAGGTGAGATCAGCAACACGGGCACACCACCCATGGTCAAGACTTTCTGGGCGATGTTACCAAAGATACGCTTCTGCAAGCCACTCTGGCCATGGGCGCACATGGCGATCAGGTCTGCGTGCAACTCCTTGCTGTGGGCAACGATGCTATCAGCCACATCCTTATGGGCCTCGGTGTGGACGTGATGTTCGGCGTGCACTTGCGGAGAGAGCCTGCGGATAATCTCTTCCAGGTAGGCGGTGGCTTCATGCTGATTGGCAAGGTGGTGCTCACCATGGACAGTTTCAGGAGGGTTCAGCTCGACCACATGAAACAAGATCAGCCTGGCCTGGTTTTTTTCAGCCATCAAGGCGGCATAAGGCAACACCGTTTCGGACAACTTTGAGCCATCCAGTGGGACAAGGATCGTTTTAATCGCCATAACACTACCCTTTGAACAACTGTATGAGAAGGTAAATATTCAAGAAAATGATCAGCGCGGCCACCAGGCTGGTGATGACCGTGGTGACCTTGTGATTAACCAATTCGTGCATCACCCTACGCCGTGAGGTGAAGATGATCAGCGGGATGATGGCAAAAGGCAAGCCGAAACTGAGCACCACCTGGCTGATGACCAGCGTGCGCGTGGGATCCAGGCCGATAATAATGACGATGAGGGCGGGCAGCATGGTGGCAATGCGGCGGATCCACACCGGGATGTGCCAGCTCAGAAAGCCTTGCATGATCACCTGCCCGGCCATGGTACCCACAGATGATGAAGACAGGCCGGAAGCCAGCAATGCCAGGGCGAATATCACGCTGGAAGCACTGCCCAATAACGGCTGCAACGTCTGGTGGGCTTCCTGGATGGTGCCCACGTTGACCAGCCCTATGCGGTGAAACGTGGCTGCCGCCATCATCAGCATGGCGGCGTTGATCAACCCTGCCACACCCATGGCGATGAGCACATCCAATATCTCGAACCTGAACAGGCGGCGCATCTGGTTGGCATCGCGAACGACCACACGTTTTTGGGTCAGGGAGGAATGCAGGAAGATGACGTGCGGCATGACGGTGGCACCGAGGATGCCGGTGGCCAGCAGCACGCTTTCAGCACCGGAAAACTGGGGCACAACTGCGTGGTAGGCCACCTGCCCCCAATCAGGACGCACAAGGATGACCTCGATCAGATAGCTGATCGAAATCACCCCCACCAGGGCGGTGATGACTGCCTCGAGCGGCCGGAAACCGTAGCGCTCCAACCACAGGATGGCAAAGGTGACGAAGGCGGTGAGCAAGCCGGAGATCCACAAGGGGATGCCCAGCAGCAGGTAAAACCCCAGCGCGGCACCCAGGAATTCGGCCAGGTCGGTGGCCATGGCCACGATTTCCATCAATACCCACATCGTAATGGTCAATGGACGGGGGAAATTGTCGTGGCACAGCTCGGCCAGGTTCCTGCCACTGGCGATGCCCAGCTTGGCCGACAGGGTTTGGATCAGCATGGCCATCAGGTTAGTGGCTACCACCACCCATAGCAGGGTGTAGCCAAACTGAGCGCCTCCCTGTATGTTGGTGGCGAAATTGCCGGGGTCCATATAGGCCACGCTGGCGATGAATGCCGGGCCCAGGAAAGGCAGCAGGCGAGCCAGGCCACGCTTTTTGCTCTTGCCAGACAATATGAGGGCAGCTGCTTGTTCAGTATTGCTTAATTGTTGCGTAGAGGTTTTCCTTTTCGCCATGAACAGCCCCGGTTATAACCTGTTATAAATATCCATCCTGTGGAACATTGCACCATTCCAGGCTATGCCTGGATGATAACATGATTATTAATATATGGCTTGACTGAAAAAACTGTACCTTAAGAATTGAAACACATGCTGAGC
>CAYLPS010000119.1:0-10337 GCA_964385625.1 uncultured Anaerolineaceae bacterium
TGGAGTATTATCTAAATTCCGCAATTTGACTGAATTGGTGACGTGGAATCCGGGTTGTAATTAATTCTGCAGAATGATATCGATACATCATATCTGTTATAGAGCTAACTTGGATTCGAACGAGAGAGCGGATATCAACGACCACCCGCTAAAGCGGGGAGCCTTGTATATGAGACCTTTCTTGGTTCGTTTGTATCTGCTTGCGCCCACAAATTTGAGATCTCAATTGTATAACCTAGACATTGATTCGAATTTTATTCCGGAGGTCACTATTGACAATTGTTTTTTTCTTGCAAAGATCTATGCGGAGGGAATCAGTCTTTCTTTCTTGCCCATTGCTAAGTATACAGCGCCTTCGCCGAAAGCCGACGTATTTGAAGGGATCGTCCATATACGCTTCATCACGCAGAAAAATTAATTCAAGAAGAGCTTACCCTTGTAGATATAACCCAATATATAAGCGCTTTGGGATAATGGTTATCGGGGAGGATGAAATGATTACACGGGCGAAGAGACTTCTACAGGTTTCTGCGCTATTGGTTATTCTAGTTGCAACCAACGCATCGTCATCTGCCGACCAAATCAGGCAAGAGTCAAGTAAGCAAGCTGGTCAGATAGTGCAGGATCCGAGGGCCAGGCGGTTTTACTTGTCCACATGCTTGGTTATGTTTGCCAGAAAGATCGTGGGGCACGCTGACGGCACCCGGCCGTTATGCTCCTGTATCCCAACATGACCTGTGGAGGATGCCAGGATCAGGAGCCTGCCGGAACTGTGATAGAATCCCCGTCTATGAAGCCTAAAAGGAGCGGGGTGCCATGGCCGAAGACGTGGTAAAAACCCAGAATGTAAAGAAAGCCATTAAGCTGCGCCACGCTGTAGCACCATATGTGAGCTCGGTTCTGGGCTCCGGGGTGCTTGTCCTGCCCGGGATGGCTGCCTAGCTCGCCGGGCTGGCTTCACTGGTGGCCTGGGCAGTTTTAGCCCTTCCCAGTTACCCATTTGCCTACACGTTTGCGTCGCTCTCCGCCCGCCATCCGGAGGCCGGCGGGGTCTATAGTTTTGCCAAGGTGAGTTATGGTTTTCCAACCGCCGTGGTAAGCGGGTGGCTGTTCGCTTTCTGGTATATCACCGGGGCTCCGGCAACCACCCTGATCGCCGCCTCGTACCTAGCCTACGCCTTTCCGATGAGCAAGCTGGCGATCTATATCGTCGCCGGGATCATCATCTGCCTGGCCTTCATGATCAACTACCGGGGAATCGTTTTCAGCAACCGGATACAGTTGGCGGTGATTGTGGTGATCATCACCCTATTATTCGCGGCGGTTATTTTTCCATCTGGATCCGTGAAGGCAGGCAACTTCACCCCATTTGCACCGCACGGATTCCTTGCGGTTGGCACCGTCGCCGCACTGATCTTCTGGTCTTTCCTGGGATAGGAGAACGTTTCGAATGTCGCCGAGGAATTCGAAAACCCGCAGCGTGACTTTCACCGCAGCATCCTGTTCAGCGTAGTGCTCATCAGTCTCCTGTACTTGGCGGTCGCCCTGGTAACCATCGGCACCCTGGCTTACGAAGCTGGTGGAAGCGTGGCACCCTTGGCAGCGATATTCTCGCATCTGCTTGGAAAATACGGAGGGGCTGGAACTGCGATCCTGGCCATCGTGATCATCTTCGCCACGGCCAATTCCTATACAGCGAGTATGTCACGGGTCGTGCTCGCCATCGCCCGGGATCGCGGCCTGCCGAAATGGCTGGATCAGGTCGACCTAAAGTCCGGCACTCCCAGGCGAAACCTGATCTTGCTTTAGGGATCCGCCCTCCTGGTCCTCACTGTGCTATTATTTTTTGAACATGGATCTTGAGACTGCGCTACTCATACCCGGCGGTGCGGCGATACTGGTATATATCATCGGTTCCGCCTCAGGCATCCGCCTGCTGGGCGAGCGGGGCTGGCGCAGGGCCTTGCCCTGGATCTCGCTGATATTATCGATCGTCCTGCTGCCTTTTGTGGGCGTCGCTGCCATCGGATCGATCCTGGCAAGCCTGACAGCCCTGGTATATGTCCGGTACCGAAGACGGTAACGGTAATCGCCATGGGTGCGATGTGCTGACTGCGACCCTAAGCAACCCAGGGTGGACACGGCCAGGGGTGATGGCGGGCGAGGAACCATTTCGATGCTTTTTTTAGCGATTTCACCGGTAATTAATAATTGTCCCCGGTGGTTTTAAGATCGAAGTTTCCACTAATACCGGTCGCCCACCACCTGGATGCGTGCCATGGTGCGGTCAATTTCTTTCAGATCATCCGGCGTCATTTGGATAGCCGCAGCCCCGAGATTCTCATCCAAGCGCTCGAACTTGCGAGAGCCGGGAATGGGCACGATCCAGGACCTTTGGGCCAGCAGCCAGGC
Organism: uncultured Anaerolineaceae bacterium; assembly: GCA_964385625.1. Taxonomy (GTDB): domain Bacteria; phylum Chloroflexota; class Anaerolineae; order Anaerolineales; family UBA4823; genus FEB-25. The sequence continues at coordinate 2,413 of CAYLPS010000119.1, forward strand.
CAGGGCGACCTGCGCCGGGGTGGCTCCCTTCTCTTTACCGATTTTCTCCAGCAGGTCGATCACCACCCGGTTGGCCTGGATAGCTTCCCTGGTGAAGCGAGGATTATGGGCCCGAATATCGGTGCTGTCGTAGGTGGTGTTCTCGTCGATCTTGCCGGTCAGGTACCCGCGTCCCAGAGGGCTATAGGGCACCACCCCAATGCCGAGCTCCTCGCACGCGGGCAGAATTTCCGCTTCGATATTCCGCCACCAGACGGAATATTCGCTCTGCAGGGCCGTAACCGGCTGCACCGCATGGGCCCGGCGGATCTGCTCGGCAGTGGATTCGGAGAGCCCAAAATGCCTGACCTTACCCGATTGGATCAAGTCCCTGACCGCTCCAGCGACTTCTTCGACCGGGACGTTCGGGTCTGGCCGATGCTGGTAGAAGAGGTCGATGGCTTCAACCCGCAGTCGTTTAAGCGAGGCCTCTGCCACGCGCTGGATCTGCTCCGGGTGGCTGTCGGGACCCATACTGGGATGCGGTCCCTTCTCGCCGTGCTTACAGCCGAACTTGGTGGCGATCACCACCTGCCCCTTGAAGGGCTCCAGCGCCTCGCCCACCAGCTCCTCGTTGGTGAATGGCCCATACACCTCTGCAGTGTCGAAGAAGGTGATGCCGCGCTCGACGGCCTTGTGGAGGAGGGTGATCATCTCCTGTCTGTCGGTCGGCCTGTCCCCGAAGCTCATGCGCATGCAGCCCAAGCCTAGGGCTGAGACCTCCAGCCCGCTTATGCCAAGTTTACGCTTTTCCATATAGCTTTTCCCTTTATACATCCGTACCGTCAAGAATCTTGAAGTCGATCTTTATTCAATGTTCTGCTCTCAAAAGCGAATTCTCATCTGATTTGGACGGTGGAAAAAATGGTACCATGCATGTTCTATATCAAGTGTTTAGCTGATCACGCTGCCAGCTGCGTCAGCAGCGCCAGGGGCTCGGCACTATCCGGCTCTTCGGCCAGCGAGGTGGCATAGTGCGCGTAGCGAATTGTACCGTTTCGGTCCACCACGAATACCGTCGGCGTGCCGAGCGCAAAAAACTTCTTCAGCTGCATGTATTGGGCAGCCACCCTGCATCCCTTATCGGCCAGGATGGTGTACGGGGTGCGATTTTCAAGCACATGTTTTTCGATCATTTTGGGCCCGTTGGGCACCATGACCAGGATTTCGGTGTTCAGGTCGCGGAACTTCTGATAGTCGCGGCGCAACTGCGCCATGTGGCTGGTGCAGTGCGGTCAGATGAAACCGATGTTGAACACCAGCAAGACATTCTGCGTGCGATAGATATCGGATAGGGTCACCATCTCGCCCTTGATATCGGGCAGTGAAAAATCTGGCGCCTGGTCACCTGCTGATAAACGGTTTATATATGCCTCGCTATAAGTTACCTGTAGGATGGGTGTCCTTCAACGCATGAGGCTCCAAGTGTAACAGGATTGGCGGATTTTTACCATCCAATCGATGGAGCCTGTTAAATCATCTCGACCACCTCATCAGCCATAATGGATACGCACGCCTTTGCGAATCCAATGAATAGCTTTTTATGGCCTGATCATTAAAATTCATCGGGCTGAATTCATCATAATAAACCAACAATCCCTTTTTTCTGATATAATATTCATCAGACGAACTCCAGATATGCGCTCGGTATTCAAAACCGCCATTCTGTATCGAATGGCGGTTCTTTTTTTCGAGGCACATCCTGGACCATCTACTAACGGCCGCCCAGACAGGATGCCTGGGGTGGTTGCAAAAACAGAAGAGGAATAGAAAATGGACTCAAAGTTATATGTTGGAAACCTGTCCTATGATACTACGGAGGACGGGCTGCGGACAAAATTCACTGAAGCTGGTACTGTCGTATCGGTAGAGGTCATTAAGGACCGTGATACCGGGCGTACAAAAGGATTTGCTTTCATTACGATGGGCACACAGGCAGAAGCTGAGACTGCGATCAAGATGTTCAACGGTAAAACATTGGACAACCGCGAAATCAAAGTTAACATCGCTCGACCTCGCGAAGAGCGCCCACAGCGCTTCAAAAATAGGCGGCGTTGGTGATCTTGTAAGTAGGTTTCCACGCCAGGATACCCTTCATCCTGGTCTGGAGTTAGGCGTTCTGCTTGGAAAGAGGTGCGATATGGTTTTTCGAATCGGTGACAAAGTCATTCATTCTTCCTTTGGTTTGGGTGAGATCACCCAAATCGAAAATAGGGTTATTCACGGTAGCCTGAAGCGCTGTTATGTGATCCAGATGAATGATATGACGATCTGGGTACCGCTGGATGATTCAGGGGAGAGCAGCTTGCGGGCTCCCACTCTTCCAGATGAATTCATAAAGACCTTACCCATACTTTCCAGCCCGAATGAGAGCCTGCAAGAAGATCGTGTGTTGCGAAAGAAACAACTTACGGATCGATTAAAAGATGGCCAATTAGCATCGATTTGTCGTGTGGTGCGCGATCTGAGCCATTACCAGCGCAATTCAAAGTTGAATGACCAGGAAAAGTCCATTCTCGAGAGGGCGGTAAATTCGTTGCTCACCGAGTGGACCTTCACGTTGGGCACGAATCCACATCAAGCTCACCTGACAATGGAGCGCATGTTGGAGAGCTAGTTAAGCTAAGTAGGCTGATATAAGGTATTCCGTATAATAAAAAAAGCTGACCTATGATGGTCAGCTGATTTTTTCTCATAGCTACGATTTTATGAGCGTCTTTGTCAATGGCGTAAATTCTCTCGTCTGCTTCCTGCAAGGTTCAATATTGAGTGGTTTTTTCACCCCGCATTCACGCCTCTCAATGCCTCCAGCGCCCCCAAGGGCAGCCTCAAGAACGAGATGTGCTTGATCGCCACGCACGACCGCCCTCAATACTGCCTCGCCCAGCTGGTACACCCTCCTGAACCCCACATTCCCTATCTCCAATTCCGGCAGTGTCTCCCACACCCCCTGGATTCGCCGCTTCCCTTCATGCCACCCCACCTGCATCACCAGGTCCACCGCCTGGATAAAGACCTCCTTAGCCGCTTCCATCGACACCTGGGCATCGGCGAACATGGTCACGCCAGGCTGCGCGCGGCCTCCATAGCGGTTTAGATGGCTTATCCCCCGCTTGAATATAAATCAAGCTGCGTCCCTTCCAGCTCAACCCGGATCGATCTGAGTCCGAACTCGCCTTTCCAGGTAGAGGTGGAATAACCTGCTCATAAATGGAGATCGAAATCGGCGAAATGATCTGAATAAGCTGGATTCCGGGCGGGTTCCATGCGTGACACTCCACCCTCCCCGTGGGACGGTAACATGCGAGCGGGTTTTAAATTCTGTTTGACTCTCCTGATTACAGGGATTTCGCAGCTTTAAAAAAGCCATGGGAACCTGAGGGCGCTAACTTGTGACTTATTTGATGATGGGTTATAGTACAGGCATGTTCCGGAATATCACACAAGTACGTGGGGCAGAAATTGATCCGGATCTCATACTGATGCAGCGCATTGCTGCACAGGATCAGGATGCCTTGCAGGCCCTTTACGATCATCACGCACCTGGCTTGCTTCACTACCTGATTGGGAGGCTTGGTGATACCCGCCTGGCTGAAGAGGTATTGCAGGATACGATGCTGGCTGCCTGGAAAAATGCCCGGCGTTTCAGGGGTGAGTGCCGGGTGCGCACCTGGCTGATGACCATTGCCCGCCTCCGGGCGATTAACGCCTTTCATCGCCAGATTGTCCCCTCCAGTTTGAATGAACCTTTCTATGGTGAGGATCAACGAACTGCCTCGCGTCCGAATACCTTAGGACAATATCTCGATTTGAATGCCGCGATGTTGATCCTGCCTGAAGTGCATCGTGAGATACTCGAGCTGGTTTTCTATCACGGATTTTCTCTGGAAGAAACAGCCCGGGTGTTGCAGGTCGCAACTGGAACGGTAAAGAGCCGGCTGCACCGCGCCAAGAACCGCCTGCGTAGATTGATGGCTGCGGGGAATGATGAAGATGAAGATGAACCAGCATATTGACGAATTGATTCCATTTTATGTCAATCAAACCCTTACCGAAGAGGAGATTGCCCTGGTGCAATCGCACTTAAAATCATGTGCAGCGTGTCGCCAGGAGTTAGGGCTTTGGGAGGAAATAGCCCATATCACGGCAGCAGTGGATAGACCTTATTCTCCGTCTGGCCTTTCCCCTCTGGTGCACGCCAGCCCTGGCCGCCGGCCATCCTTGCGGCTGGCAGCTACCTCAGCATTTCACCTGGTCTGGTCGCAACGGGTATTCATCACCAGTTCCTGGCTTTTACCTTCGGTTGGAAGTCTGATTGGATGCGCTGCGCTGATCGCCACCTTTTTTAGAAACCAGGCGGAAAATTGGGTGAATGTACCCCTGTTTGCGATTGTGCCCATCGGGGCAGCACTGATCACCGCATTTTTAGATACCTTCGAAGACGATCCCGCCGGTGAACTGATTGCCGCTATGCCCACTTCGCTGGCGACACTGCTCTTCGCCCGTCTCTCCCTCGCACTTAGCGCTGTCTGTCTGATGGGGTTCATCGGCAGCCTGCTGGCAGCCCTGGTGGGCAGCGGCCTGCACTCATTGTTCGCCTTGGTCGGGGTCTGGTTAGGGCCCATGCTGCTGCTCTCTGCGCTGACCACGGTTTTCTCCCTGAGCCTGCACCCTCGAGTTGCCTCTGGAGCCGCCCTGGGGTTATGGGGAGGGCTGCTCATCCTGCTGTTCGCCGAACAGACGGGCACCCCGCTGCTCAAGGTATCTCTGCTTTGGCTTCTAAGGCCAGACTGGGCAGTGTTCGCCAGCCATGCCGTTCTGGCAGGATTGCTATGGATGGGTACATGGTTTTGGTTAAGCAGCCACCCGCCCGCCCACATGCCTTCAGAAGGCGGTTTTTGATGCGCCCGCTCAGGTGGCTGCCTGCTCGCAGGGTGGAATTGCTGGTCGCCCTGTTGCTGACCCTGGGATGTTTCGCTCTTGCGGGTTACCTGCACGGTCGAAATTCAGATGCCGAGGTGCTGTTGGTGATCCTGGTGACCCTGGAAATTATAGTGCCCCTGGCGATGGGGGTGTTGTCTGCCGGGCTGTTGGCAGGCGACCCGGCGCTGGATATTTTGCTCTCTGCCCACCGCCCAGCATGGCAGACGCTGTTGGAGCGCTTGCTGTTCATCGGATATTTGGGGGTACTGCTGAGCTGCATAGCCCTGGCATTGGCAGCTTATTGGGATTTACCACTTCCCAAAGAAGGCTCGCAGGCAATTTTTATCTGGTTGTCGCCGATGGTATTTTATATGGGTCTTTCAAGCGTTGCGGCTCTACTAAGGGGAAGGATGCTGGATGGTGCGGTAGCCGCGTTGGGAATCATGGGAATTTCGTTGATGATAGTGATGCAAATCCCGCAACTATGCACGGGAAACGCTCCAGGATATCCCTGTATCGCATGGCTGGCCAGCCCAATGATGACCTTGGGAAATCCTGGGGATGCTTTTTGGCCGCTCAACCGGCTCATCTGGCTGTTTATCGGGTTTGCCTTGTTGGGTTTAAGTTTGAAGCTGGCATGCCGTGAGGAACCGCTGTTGCACGAATTATCGAAGGAGGCGGGATAGGTCATGATGAGAGCCGCTTATTCTATCATTGTAGTTGATTCGCTCCGCCACCTGTGGCGGAAAAAGGCATTCTGGATCATCAACGGAGTGCTCGCTCTGGGTCCGGTATTGATATCCAGCGTTATTTTCTTGGTTAATCCCGATCATCCCATTTCATTTGGGGTGAGTGCGCCTGGAGTCTTCACCCTGGCATTGAACTACCTCGTCCTGCCATTCCTGGTGGCGCCTGCCATCCTGGACGATTTTGGCAAGGTTGGAGAGATCCTATGGAGCAGCCCTTTGGATAACCTGGTGTACATTGCCGGGCGGTTCAGCGGACTGTGGCTGGGCCTGGCAGCAGGCAGCCTGCTGCAGTTGGTTGGTTGGTTTCTGGCCAGCCTTCTGTGGCTCAATACCCTTACGGAATGGGTCTGGTTATTGAGCCTGGTCATATACCTGCTGGCCAACTTCCTGGGGTTGAGCGTGGTTTTCCTGCTAGCGGTGCTCACCCGGCGCACCCTTCCGCTCGTGCTGGTTTGGGCGGCGCTATGGGTGTGGTTTTATTACACTGTTATCTTCAGCGAAGCCCTGGCTGAGGGGTTCAACCCGATCTTCTCGCTCGCCTTTAGCAATATTTTCGTTCACAATCTATCCCTCTCCCCTTCTTCAGGTCTGGGCTTGATACAAGGGCAGGTGCTGGGCATGTTCGCCTGGTTCTTCGGGTTGGGATTGGTCATCCTCAGCCTGACACTTCTGTTAACGACTCGATTGGATCAGCGCCGTTCCACGCGTCACGATCGGCTATCCTTCTCCCTGGCAGGTGTTGCCCTGCTGGCCGCGACAAGCGGGTATTTGATCAACGCCCGTGGCATCCGTGTCCACGCGGTCCCGCCGTCTCCTCAAGATGTGCAGATAGATGCCTGGCAGGTTCTCGGTCAGCATACCGAACTGGATGTGTATGCAAAAAACGGATTGATCTCCGGCACCTCGCAAATGCTCTTTTCTCTATCGCAGAAAATCGAGCGGCCTGAGGTGGTCTTGAGGTTAAACGCTGGGTTGGATCTCACAAAGGCCAGCGATGAAACTGGCCAGCTCCTCAGCACACAGCGGGTGGGCGATAGTGTGGTAATCAACCTTCCCGCCATACCTCAGGCACCGGTTAGCCTTTACCTGGCCTGGGAAGGGCACTTACAAATCCCCTACCTCGCCTTCGAGCAGGAGTGGCGTTGGTTCGATTGGCCGGAGGATTATGGATTTGCCTATATGCCGCAGGCGCTCAGAGGGTTGGTGATCCCTCGGGGCGGTTATCTGCTGCGGGATGGGGATTGGATGCCCTGGCCCTGGTCAACCGGGCCTCACCAGGCAGCAGAAAACTCCCTGGTAATCCACCCACACGGCGCAGAAGCGGTTGCTTCCGTCCCCTTGGAGAACGGCATGGCAGTCTGGCAGGGCACACTTCCTGAAGGGTTACTGGTATTCCTGCCAGACAAGCAGGTGGAGAGTGGGAGGATTACCCTGGCAATGAGCGGGCTGGCCAGCCGGCAGCACCTGGAGCAGGCCCGTTTGTTCGCCAACGCCGCCACAACCCTGGCTCAGCTGTTTGAAACTCCGCTGCCGCACTATGTGGTGGTGCTCCCGTACCTGAACAAAGTAATCTGGAGCGGGGATTTCGTATTGGTCCCTGATGGTAGCGGAAATTACCTCGAACATACCTTTTCTTGGCTTTACCAGCACGATGTGACCAATCCACTCTAAAAGCAAGTACTGGCGAGGACCACGTTTTTTACACTGGCAAGGGCTTACCTGCTCAATGGGGCTGCGCCTGCACCACTGAGAATTAAAACCCTTATGGCAGCCGGAGGCCAGAGGTCAGAACTGGTGAATGCAGCCGAGTACGATGAGGCGATGTGGGTGGAGGGCAACGGCCGCTGGGCGCAGGAGCCGGAGAGCTTCGATTTCCAGACCTTATGGAACCCTCGCCGCCAGTTGATTCTTAACCAGCAGGGTGAGTGGGGTGCAATGGCCTTCTGGTTGGCAGTGGAACTATCCGATGAAGAAACACGCCAGGCAGACCTGGATGGGTTGATTTTTTTCGACCAAAACTATCACAATCAAGATCGCTCGGAGCTCAATGATCTGATGGATGAACGAATCTGGCCTGATTTAATTTACACCAGTGAGAGCCTGGAGCTCATTTTCCAGCTGCATGCTATGGTCCAACGCCAGGGTGCTCAAGAAGTATTTACTTTGCTGGCAGGGGCCATGCGGGAGACCCGGCCACATACCGTAGACCAACTG
>CAYLPS010000120.1:0-9892 GCA_964385625.1 uncultured Anaerolineaceae bacterium
ATGACATTCCCAGACCCGCCCGCGCCCCACGAGGTGCCTTCTGAAGATGCATCTGGGGCTCCTTGCGCACATGCGACCAGGATTAAACTCATTACCGTCACCATCGATCCAACGAACAAATAGGGTAGACGGCTCATTTCTCCTCCTCAATATTCCTGTTTCCTGGCCTCACCTGCCAGTCGGGGGGGATGCCCCCCAGTCCGGCTTATGCTTGGTGTGGCATATGCCCTACGCCGTGCTGTTCGGAATGAATATAGCGCTGCGGATCCTTATCGAAGTCTTTTTTACAGCCCAATGAGCAAAAGTAATAAGTCTTGCCCTGGTATTCCGATTTTGCGGCTGCTGTTTTAGGATCAACATCCATCCCGCATACAGGGTCTTTTTCCATGTACTTCACCTCCTTCCCACAGTCACATCCTTTATAGCACGCACAGGTTAACCATCCATGAAATCACAGTCAAAAAATCTTAACCTGCCGCCGTCTGAGTCTTGCCTGAGCACCACGTTACAGGGCAGCAGCAAGCCAATCTCTTCATCGGCCATCAGGGCGCGGTGAGCAAAAGGCGGGTTGCAAGCCCCCAGGATTTGGTAGGGTTTGAAATCCACCCCCAGCCTGGCCTTCATCGTCTGCTTTATGCCCATTTCCGTTAATGTCCCGAAGCCCTGGGCTTTAAATGCTTCCACAACCCCGGGTTTCACATCCTCCAATGTTCCCTTCAGTGATAAACGCAGTCCACTATAAGGTGCCATGTTTTACCCTCCTGCATCTGAGATGCACAGCCAGGAGGATGGTGGCAGTATTACATTAGCAGTTGAATATTTTAATTTTTAAACGGTTTTTAGGAGGTTCCCCAGCCACTTGCGGACGGCGTTCGGCGAGCGCAGCACGTAATCTCCGCCACTGGAGCGCACGTAGCCGAAATCATGCGCTACGGAAATGGCCACACCATCATAAGAGTGGATGGTTTCGAATGCCTCGGAATCATTATCGTCATCCCCGATATAAACCAGCCTGGCTGCCGGCAAGGGAAAGCTGTTGAGCAGGAACGACACGGCTTTGCCTTTATGCGCCTTGGCAGTGGAAACTTCCAGGAACCTTTTATACTTGATCAGGCGGAATTCGCTGGTGATCAGGTCTTGGTCCAGGGTATGCTGGATGCTGGAAATCACCAGCCGGGCATCCTGCTCGGAGGCGTAGCGGGCGTGCACCGCCAACGACCAGCCCTTATCCTCCAGGTAAAAGCCCTTGCGCCCGTCGATGATCTCCTGCCAATGTGGCTTCAGGCGCTCCAGGTAGGGGCGGACCTGCGAGTAGTCTTCCCTTTGAATGCGCTCGCCTTCGGGGGTGATGATCTCGATGCCGTAGGTGGCGGCCAGGTAGATTCCGCTCACCGGCAGTAACGTTTGCAAGTCCCGCAGCCTCCGCCCACTGACGATGGCCACCCGGATGCGGGCATGGTCTGCCAGGCGCCTCATCAAATCAATTAATCTCTTATCGGGCTGGAGGATATCGGGTGTGCGGCTGAATTTGACCAGGGTGCCATCGTAGTCGAGGAACAACCACAAACGTTCTGCAGCGTGTACCCGTTGATTAAGCTCAGCTTCAGATGCAAACCTCAAGCTGCCTCCCCTCCGGTTACCAGTGGCAGGATATCATGCTTGAAGATTGATTGCCAGGTATACTTCTGGCGCACCCGCCGGCGCAGCCTGTGGGTCTGGCTCGATAGTGACCAATTCACCAGCAGCTGTGCCACCAGTTTTGGCGGGTCATCGCTTGAGAAATGGATAATTTCATCGCCTCCAATCTCAAGCGCAGCGGGGATGGGGGTGCTGAATACAGGCATGCCGGCCATCCCTGCTTCCAGGATGGGCATGCCAAAACCTTCACGGTGGCTGGGCATCAACAGCACGTCGCACACCCGGTACAGCTCCATCACCACGGGCAGGTCGATCGTGTAACCTTCCCCGGGCTGCGGGCCTGATTCATACACGAAGCGGGCTTCCTGCTTCACGCCCAGCGCCTGGCGCAGGTCCAGCAGGCTGTGGTAATAGTCCATTTCCTGGGGGTCGTGCGGGTCGGGCGGCCCAGTGACCACCAGCCTGGCACGCAGGCCTGCGGTCTTCAGGCTGGCCATGACCCGCAATGCCAGCTCGATGTTCTTCGCCTGGGTGATGCGCACCGGCATCAGCACGATCAGGTCCACCTCATCCAGGTCGAGTTTTTTCACCAATGCCTGGCCCTCGGCTGAGAGGTTGTACAGCTCTGCCGGGTTCACGCCGTTGTACACCACCTGGATGCGCTCTTCAGGGCAGCCGAATAAGCCCGCCAGCTCCTTCTGCCGCTGCTGTGAAACGGTCACATAGCTCACGTCCTGGCGGTAGCTGCGCAGCAGATCCCAGGGATAACCCGGGTGGACCATGGGGCGCGAGTGGGGGCTGGTCCAGCTGAAATCGTGGCCCCAGCAGATGCAGTGCTTGAGCTTTGCCTGGTCGAGCAGGCGCGCCAGCGCGGCGGTGAGCGGCAGGTTGAAATGCTTGCTGAAGATATTATGGATGATGGTGCAGTCGAAAGACTGTATCACCGCTCCGAGGGAATTTTGCAGACTGGCGGTTAAATGCTCAAAATCAGCGGGGATCTCGCCCGCTTCAAGCGCCTGGCTGGCCTGGACGATCCGCTCGTGGCGTGAATCCATCTCCGGGAAGTGTATAAATTCCACCCCTGCGGGCAGGGCCTCCTGCTCCCCAGCCCCCGCGATGACCGTCACCTGGAATCCGGCGCCGGTAAACTGGGCAGCGTGAGCCTGGATCACCGCTTCAACCCCACCCACCACCGGTGCCACCGAGTAGTGCAGGATGGCGATCTTCATAAGCCTAGCTTCACCACCATCTCCAGCTGCTTGCACAGCCAGTCGTAGATATCTTCTTTGGAAATCAGGTTACGCAAGCGCTCTTCCCTCGATTTACGGTCCTGCTCCGGCATGTTCAAGGCCTGGTGCAAGGCGGTGGCAGTGGCAGAAACGTCGAGGGGTGGAATGACCAGCGCCCCCGACTCAAGCTGTTGGAAAGCGCCGGTGCGTTCAGAGAGCACCAAAACGCCATTCTTCTGGTTAACGATCGGCCCTTCCTTGGCCACCAGGTTCATGCCGTCGGCAATGGAATTCACCAGCAGCACGTCATATAGCTGCATGGCTGCCACGGCACGCGGGTAATTTTCACCCACCACCACCCGGATGGGCTCCCAGGTGCTGTCGCCATACTTTGCATTCACCTGCCCGGCTGCGCCCATCAGCTCGTTGAGGTAGCTCTGGTATTCTTCCACCTTCATGCGTGACGGCACCATCAAAGCCAGGAATTGCACCTTGGTGCGGTGCTCGGGGTGCAGCTCGAGCATCTCATCAAATGCCTGGAATCCGCGTACAATATTCTTGCTGGGCTCGATGCGATCGATCCGCAGGATCAGCTTGAAATTTGTATATTGCTCGCCGAGCATCTGGCGCTGCTCTGACACCTCATCAGATTCTGCCAGGTGAGTGAGCTCATTCACATCGATCGAGATGGGGAAATCGCGCACGTTGGTGGCGTGATTCTTGAACCATACCCGCCCTTCTTTGAAATTGACATGGGCGCGCGGCAAGTGAGTCTCGCAGGTGCGGATGAAGTTCAGCCCATCCTCGCGCGTTTGGAACCCCAGCAGGTCAACGGCACACAGGCCTTCGAGGATTTGCTGGCGCATGAGTGGCGGCAGGTATCCCCAATCTTCCGCGCCGGGCCAGGGGATGTGCACAAAATGCATCAGGGTATACCTGGCCCTGCGCAGCAGCATCCTGCGGATGAAATACGGCACCAGGTACAGGTGGTAATCCTGCAGCATCACCAGGGAGGGCTGCAGGCTGGCTCGCACCTGTTTGCTAACTTGCTCAGCAAACAGGCGGTTCACCATCACGTATCCGTTTTGCCAGTATTGCCAGGTGGTGCGGTCGATGGTGGGTGAGCGGAATATATCCCACATCTGGTGCTGTAGGAACCACAGAAGGGGGTTGGCGATCTTCTGGTAGTAACCCTCATAGGCGGCGTCATCGGCGGTGACGAATTTGACCTGGATGGGGGTGCTATCATTAACAATCGCCACTTCTCCTCCCTGCCAGGCCTTATCTTCGGCAGAGAGAGCGCTGGCAATCCAGCAGGCATTCACATGCTGGACAATGCCCGCCAGGGCGGTCACCAGCCCTCCGCCGCCGCTGCGCTGCGCCTGTACCTCGCCGTTTTCATCGGTATAAAATGACACCGGGCCGTGGTTAGATGCGATGATCAGCTGCCGGCTTTCCAGCATTTTTTCCCATGAATCACAATGCTCCTCAATCTCTTGCCTGCCCCCCAAAAATGGAATATCGTCCATCGATTACCCCTTCTGACTGGTCAATTCTACCCCTATTTGCCCCTTTTGGTGTATTTCGTGGTTTTTATTGTGTTTATCGTGTTCCTATCATTTGCTTGTGGTAAAACCAACCACATAAATTCACCCATTCTCCAGGGTTAATTATATCTTTACGGTGAACATGCCCTTGGTAACTGAAATGAGAAACCTCTAAGCTGTAGCACGAATGGCGGGTGTGCCAGCGTTGACTCATTGCCACGCCAGCCAGGACCCCACGGGGCTGATACTGGGCTATGCTTCAATGGGGTGTCACCCGAGCCTTTGGGAGGCATCCTGGTTAAAATGTAGCTGAACATGAAAAGACTACATTGGGATCATTACCGATGACCCGTTGTTGAACCCCTGGGATCGCGAGACCTTGCAAGATGGAGCGTTTCAGTTCAATCCGGAGTATGCTGGTGCGCTGCTTCACCAAAGGATCGAAACCCGGGCGGATTTGTTGATCCCTGCTGAGGTGTTTCAGCTTGCCAGAGGGTAATTAAAATTGTCCCCAGGCCAGCCTGTAAGCCGCATTCTGTGCGCGCAGGTTGCCCCGCGCCGATGACCATCTCTCTTGGGTGCGCGTTACCGCGCATCTCGTGCAGTCTACCCGAGGTTACGGGCCATGTGGCCCGGGTGACGAGCAGCCACCTCCCATGGGGATTACCTCTGCTTGACCTTGCTCCAGCCGGGGGTTGCCTGGCCATGGGCATTGCTGCCCATGCCGGTGGTCTCTTACACCACCTTTTCACCCTTGCACCCCTCTTATACCTCTCCCCTAAATCCGCAGGATTTGGGGGAGGCTGGGAGGGAATGCGGTCTGTTTCTGTGGCCCGTTCCGACAGGTTACCCCGTCCCGGGGGTTACCCGGCGCCTTGCTCTGTGGAGTGCGGACTTTCCTCAGTGGCGCGTGTCCACTGCGGTCATCCGGTCAGCCTGGGGAACTACATCATACCATAATTCCATCGCTGCTTAAAAGCTCTGCATGAGCATGCTGATCCCTTGAGGAACTTCTGTCGGTTTCCCGGCGTTTTAAGCAAAGCCCGCCCTGGAGCATATTTACTGCCTGCTTGCCGTCCCCTTTTATTAATAATTGTTCACCCATCACCACCAGGTGCCAGGGCGTGGTAGTATTATGACTTCGATTTTATCCCTGGAGCAGACCATGTTTTCTAAAACCTCCTTCATTGTTATCCTGGCGCTTTCCATGCTCTTGCTGGTTTCCTGCAACCTCCCCGCCCGGCAGGCTTCACCAACACCAGGCACCACACCGGCCTCGCCATCCGCACCCGTTCCGTCACCCACGCCGGTGTCCCTCTGCACCAACCCATATTTCCCCATCACCCTGGGAGATAGCTGGGATTATTCCGGCAATAACACCTTCCTCGGGGCTTACACCCGCACCGACACCGTCACCAGTTCCAGCGAAAGCGGGTTTGCCATCCAGACCGATCAGGCAGACCTCGCCTATACGCAGTCCTACACCTGCTTGCCACAGGGCTTGCTATCCGCCAATCCGGTGCAGCAGTATGCTGGTGCCTTGCTCAGCGACCCCAACCTCCCCCTGGCCTTAGAAATCACCTCCAACACCGGCATCAGCCTGCCCGCCCGGGTGGCCCCCGGCGACACCTGGCAGCAGGCGGCTGGTTTCAAGGCCACTTCGCAGGATTTTAACCTCAATGGGCGATTCGTATTCGATTACCGTGCGGTCGGCTTTGAGCAGGTGACGGTGCCCTTGGGCACGTTTAATGCCCTGCGTGTGGATGCCACCATCCGTATCGAGGTGAGCGGCCTGCACATCTTGGCCGGCACTTACACCACCAGCAGCTGGCTGGCGGTTGGCATCGGCGTGGTGAAGTCGCAGGGCAACAGCAACGTACCCGGGGTCGATTTCACCGACGACATGCAGCTGGTCGGGTTCACACCCTGGCAATGATTTTCGGGCTGATACCTTTGCCGTATCACCCAAAGGGGTCCTTTATCCGGCTTGCGGTTGCCCAACCAGGCCCATCTCTACCCTGAGCGCTTTATGCCCCAGGCGCAGCTCATCGCCATGGGTGATCACCACCGGCGCCGACACCGCCTCTCCATTCAAGTAGGTGCCGTTGGTAGATGCCAGGTCTTCCAGCCACCACTGCTGCTGCCTGAATGAAAGCCTGGCATGCTGCGATGATACGGTTGGGTCATCCAGCTGAAAATCGCAAGCCTCCTCCCGCCCCAGGATGATCGCTGGTCGGTTGAAAAACCGCGCCGGGGTGCACTCATCACCCACCACACATAATCCCAGCGGTGGTGGCTGCCTGGCGGCCAGCAGTGCACTCTGCTGCTTCAGGTCGCGCAGCTGGGTATACACGATCAAACCCAGGAACGCATATAGCAAAATCGCTAGGATGATCCGGACGGCTAGTAAGACTACCGCGCTCACATGCGGATTATACCCTTATAAGACTTCAGGAGAGAGCGGCTCGGCCGGTAGTTTCTGGGTATAGCCGGCATTCTCTTCAGCCTCCACCCCGTAAACCAGCGGCAGGCCGGCTAATGTGATGACATCCCCCGGTTTGAGCGCCTGGCTCGACACCGCCACCCCATTTACCAGGGTGCCCCCGGTTGAGTCGAGGTCGAAAATCACATACCTGCCGCGGATCAGGCGCAGCTGGGCATGCAGGCGTGATACACGCGCATCGTCCAGGTGGATATCATTGCACGAATCTCGCCCCAGGTTCACCACCGGGCGGGTTAGCGGATGGGTTTTCAGCCCGTTGACGATTAAAAATGCATTCAGTGACCCCACGCCGGGTGAGCTGCCGTCATTGCCATCTTCCGCCACTTCGATCGTGTACGAATCGCCTGCATCATGCCGGCTGTATCCAGCCACCACCCTCACCTTCTCAACAGCCGGGTCAGCCACCACGTGCATGATGGGCTGAGCATGGAACAGGATGCCCGATTCGGCGGCCAGGCTCTCCAGTTTCCTGCTGAGCCTGTCGAGCTCGCTCGGGTGCTCCAGCACCTGCTGGGCCTGCGCGATTGGCATCAGAAGCGTGTATTGGTCTGGCGCAAACACGGCCGCGCTGCCTGCGCCCCGCTCATCCGGCGCCTTCCTGAGGCCCGATTTCATCGCCTGGAAAAGCTCCCCGCTCAGCTGCTTGTGGAATTTTTTCGGGATTCCATCCACCCTGCCCTCACCCTCGAAAAATTCCCGCAATCGGGCTTCCAGGTGAGAGAAGGAGGCTTCAATCCAAGACATGCCCATCATTTAACCATACTCCCAGCCATAAAAAGATGAAAAATCGCTCATACTGGCTTAAACTCGCCGTTGGCTGCCAATTCCTTTCACCAATCACCGCTCACCGTAAAAATACGGTATACTCTCAAGACGTATGAAAGCCGATTTTGGTTTCCGTGAGCACGCTCATACGGCCGACTGTGAGCTGGAAGTTTGGGCACCTCACCTGCCGGGTTTGCTCGAGCAAGCTGCGCGCGGCATGTATGCAATAGCGGGGGTTCAGCTGGCAGCAGGCTTGTCTCAGCAGCGCTTGCTCGACCTGCAGGCTGCCGATGCCGAAGGCCTGCTGGTGCGCTTCCTCACCGAGCTGTTATGGCTTCAGCAGGAAGAGAACCTGGGCTTTGACCAATTTTCCATCCAGGTGGACGGCAGTTATCACCTGCATGCAAGCCTGGCGGGCGGGGAGATGTTAAAATTTGGCAAGGAGATCAAGGCGGTCACTTACCATAACCTGGCAGTCAGGGTCACTCCCCAGGGATTACGGGTGAATATCGTTTTCGATGTATGATGCAGAGTGAAAATTATGGTAGCGCTGGATGATTTGGTACCTATCAGTGATTACGAGTGGGAGATACCCAGGAGCCACCGTGCAGACATGCGCGTGCCGGTGCGCCTGTTTGCCACCCGGCGCATGTTGGAAGATGTAATGAGAGATAAATCACTGGAGCAGGCAGTGAACGCCGCCACCCTCCCCGGCCTCGTGGGACATGTGGTGGTCATGCCCGATATGCACCAGGGATACGGTTTCCCCATCGGCGGTGTGGCTGCAACCCTGCTACCCGACGGGGTCATCTCGCCGGGAGGCATCGGCTATGATATCAACTGCGGCGTGCGCCTGCTGGGGTCGCAAATCGGCCTGGAGGTAGCCCAACCCTGGCTGGATGACCTGGCTAACGCGCTCAACTATTTTTGCCCCAGCGGCGTGGGCGAGAAAGGCTCGCTGCAGGTTTCAGATGCTGAACTGGAAGCCGTATGCCGCCAGGGCTCACGCTGGGCGCTCAAACAGGGCTTTGCCAGCGAAGCAGACCTGCGCCGCACCGAGGAATCAGGCAATGTGGAAGGTGCTGACCCCGGCAAGGTTTCTAAACGTGCCCGCGAGCGTGGCAGGCCCCAGCTGGGCTCTCTGGGCGCTGGCAACCACTTCATCGAGATCGACCTGGTTGAGCAGCTCTTCGATCGCCAGGCTGCCTCGGTGATGGGCCTCGGAGAGGGTACCCTGGCAGTACAGATCCACTGCGGCTCGCGCGGCTTCGGTCACCAAATCTGCACTGATTACGTGGAGGAATTCCAGGGGGCAGTGGCCCATTATGGCATCCAGCTGCCAGACCGTGAGCTGGTATGCGCCCCGCTCAGCTCTCCCGAAGGGCAGGGTTACCTGGCTGCCATGCGCTGCGCCGCTAATTATGCCTTTGCCAACCGCCAGATCCTGGCACACAATGCGCGCAAGGCTTTCGAGCAGGTGCTGGCGGGCAAGGTGAGAGACCCCTACCTGCACCAGGTGTATGATATCTGCCATAACATGGGCAAAATCGAAACCCATGCCATCAACGGCCAGCAGCTGAAAGTGTGCGTCCACCGTAAAGGGGCCACGCGCGCCTTCGGACCGGGCAACCCTGAGCTACCGGAAGAATACCGGCCCATCGGGCAGCCTGTCCTGGTGCCAGGCAGCATGGGAACCGCCTCCTGGGTGCTGGTGGGCACCGAGGGCAGCATGGAGCGCTCCTTTGGCTCCAGCTGCCATGGCTCAGGTCGCCTGATGAGCAGGCACCAGGCCAAGCGCATCGTGCGCGGCGAAAAACTCCGCCAGGACCTGGAAGCGCAGGGCATCCATATCCGCGCCAGGTCAATGGCCGGCCTGGCTGAAGAAGCCCCTCAGGCTTATAAAGATGTCGACCAGGTTGTGGAGACTGTTGTAGGCGCAGGGATTGCCCGCAAGGTGGCGCGCCTGCACCCCCTGGCGGTCATTAAGGGTTAGGGAACCGTTTATCCCGAAAAAACGTCCATACCATAAATTCTGGAGGTCTGAATGTCATTGAAACACATCGCACCAATCCTGATCATTACCCTGCTGCTGGCAGCATGTGGTGGAAGTGGCGCCTCTCCCTCTACCGAACCTACCCAGGTGCCATCCTCGACCCAGGCTGCTACATCCCCCGCATATCCCGCCCCTGCAGAGCAAACCCCCGTGCCCA
>CAYLPS010000121.1:0-9858 GCA_964385625.1 uncultured Anaerolineaceae bacterium
TATTACATATTTAAGGCCCGAATAGAGAATAATGAATTAATATCGAGCTTACTGGCGAATAACCAGCGGTATACTGACCGTGATCTGCGCGATTTAGCATTTCTTGATGCTCAGCAGGGAGGTGGGGGAAGAGCCAATGCGGTGTTGGTACTTCCATTTGCAGAGCTGGTTAAATTCTATCGCTCCTTCCCCATGAAAATCCGAAGTGGGCCTCTTCAATTCGAAAAGCATCCTCTGGCTGAAAATGTTCTGGCGCTGATGACCGAAGTCCATCAAAACAGGTATAAAATTTTCATCAGCTGAGTTGGAAGGTTATGATTGTTCTAACTCGCAATCGCTCTAACCATTCTGATTTATCCTGTTGGTGGCTGCTCAGTAATCCTGCATGATTGGTCAGGCTAATGTCGGTTTTTATTCTTCTCCAGTCACCTTATATAAAACATCCCCCCTTTTTACGGGCTCAAGCACCTTAAGCGCCACCTCTGTATTGGGTCCAGCAGATTGGATTTTTTGATGCTCGATCTCCATGGAGGCAACTCGTTGAGTAATATCTGTCATCTTGCCTTGGATGTGGACCGTATCTCCCACTTTTAATTCCTCAAACAAAATCAATACTGCCACACTGATTCGGTCGTAATAATGAGTGATTTTTCCGGCACGAGTTTCCATGTGATACCCTCCTTCAATCAATTCTAGGTAAACATCATCTGTATTTTATGAATATGTCAAGGACCTTATCAACTCGAGTAGTTTCTCTGGTTCAGGGTCAAATGTGATCAACGGCTGGTTTTCGTGATGAAGTTATTTATTTCATTGACAAACGGAATACAGGCAACCTATTCGTTTAATATGTTTATAACATTAATTTTTAAGGGATGCAATCATTTGGCTGGTTGTGGTTCATGAACTCTTGGCGCTGGAAAAGAGATGTATATTTCGCCTTTGATCAGGTGAAAAAAGATAAACAATCCAGTGACGATGTATTTTAAGCCAGCACACATTAAAACCAATGAGATATTTTATAAGCGATTTATTTATGGGGAGTGCTTAATGGACTAAAAATAAAAATTATAATAGACGAAATGGTTAGAATACCTTGCGGATTGGCTTTACCAAGATCAAATCGTTTAGTGCAACACAGTCATACCATTTGTTGTGCTCATAATCCATAGAAAAGGAAAACAGGTCATGGAACTTCCTGATTATTGGTTGCAGCGCCCCAAGATTAATATTGACGCAAGGACAAGTTCTGACTTTGACCGGTTGCTCGAAAATTTAAAAACTGCCGGGAAAGTCACGAATATCGATTACACGTTTGCTATCCCCAAATGGCAGTTTTTATGTTACATCAGTGACAAACATGGTGTTGTCTTGCATGGCACCGGTGACCTCAATATCCAGGTCTTTAAGCCGCGCAAATCAATCGATTTGAACGAGTTTGGCGCACAGACAGCCGTATATGCAGCTGGAGATGGCCTGTGGGCACTGTTCTTTGCCATCCTGGATCGGGAACACTACTCAATAACAACCAGTAATGCCTGTATCCGGTTAGTTAATGAAGCCGGAATCGTGAGTGAACCACGCTACGTATTTTCGATTAGTCATAATGCTCTTGCGCAAAAGCCATGGCGAGTTGGTGCGGTATATCTACTCCCCAACAAGACCTTTATACACCAACCTTCCCTACGATTTGGTGAATTGACAGTGCTGGTGCCACAGCTGGCAAGCCTTGAAGCGGTAAAACCCTATGCACGCTTGGAAGTAACACCTGATGATTTTCCCTTCCTAGGGGATATCCGTGGGCTTGACGATGCCAGGTTGCAGGAATATGGGCAGGCTATGCAAGATGGTGCACCATGGCCTAATTAAGATTGATAGGGTTTGCTGTTATTTTTCCACCTCTACCCACATTTGTTCCCCATCGGTGGTGATCTCGATCCAGCCGTTCTGGTCGGTTCGCAGCAGGTTGTAACCTCGCAAAGCTTCTATCGTCTCGGGCGATGGCAATCCGCTCTTATCTGCTGCTGCTACGCTGATTACTGCGAGCTGCGGGTTGAGCCACTTGATCAATTCAGGCGGGTTGAGCGGAGCAAAGCCGGATTCTGCCATCATCAGCGCAGAAATGTTGCGCATAGTCGAATCAATGAGAATGGCATCTAGCGCATTGAAATCCAGCGCCATAGGCAGCAGCATACGGAAATAACCCCACTCCAACAATAGTACTGCTCCCCTGTTATTTACTGATACAACTGAAAGTTCAGCTCCATCCCCTAGCTCAAGTTTTTGACCAGCCTGCATGCGCGTGACAGGGATGGAGGAAGATGCAAAACTATCTTGCAGGTCAGTTATCCTGCGTGTTCCGAACATATTACCCGCCCAAAGCACGTTGACGGGTGGGAACCTTTCAATATTCTGTTGGATGCCCGCCAGATCTTCATCGTCGATATCCGCCGATATTAACCAGTCCAAGCTTTTTTCAAAAGGTCGCATTCGCCTACCCAAAGCATCGGAAAGCTGGATTGAGCTGGGGCCACCATTGATGAGTACTTCACGCCCGGTGGGAGATTGGAGCAACAACGCATCTCCGGTGCCCACATCCAGTACGGTGATGTGTAACCGACCATCGGGTGCATAGAAAGCCGCTTTCCAAACCAAAATGGTCGCCAATGCCAGGGCAGCCAAGGGGATGGCAGGCATCAAGCGGCCGGATAGATTCTTTATTTGGGTTCGGAGGAAGGTGACTGCGAACAATAAGGTATAGAAGAGAAGGATTGTGGTAAATGTCAATTGGCCCAATGCAATGGAACCATGGGGGAAAGCTGCCAGCCATTCAACCACATGGATGGTGTAGGCTGCGAACGTCCAGGCGATCCAGGCGAACAATTGCCCCAATGGCTGAACGATCAAACCGACCATCACTGACAGGCCTGCCATCACCATCAATGCCGGTTGCGCCGGCAATATTAGCGGATTGGCGAACAATGAAGTGAGTGAAATGCGCTTAAAGTAATAGACCATCAATGGGAGGGTGGTCAGTTGGGCTGCCAGGGTGATTAAGAAGTACTCACTCACCGGTCCTGCAATCCTTATAACCCGATCCTGGGGGATGAACCGGCTTGCAGCCGTTATAAACCAATCGCTAAAAGGGTCGGCATACAGCATGATGCCCAGTGTGGCAGCAAATGACAGCTGGAAGCTCACATCCCACAACACGCTGGGGGTAATGATTGCCATTATTGCCGCGGTAAGTGTCAGGCTGTTCAAACCTGCCTGGCGGCGGCCAATCAGGCGCCCGACCAGCACGAGCAGACCCAGGATGGCTGCCCGGACTACGGCCGCGTTCGCTCCTACCAGCAGGGTATAAAAAATAATCGCTGCGGCTGCCAGAATTGCCCCTTTGTAGCGCCCCAATAACCTGCTGAATAAGAATATGAATAACCCGGCTATGATGGAGATGTTGAATCCCGAGATGGCGATGATGTGACTGGTGCCTGTCAGGCGAAATGCCTGTTGCACATCAGGGGATATTCCTGATTCAACACCCAGCAGTATGCCTGCTATCAAGGATGCTTCCGGATCAGGAAAGAAGGAATACACCACATCGACTGCCTTTTGCCTGAATGTGTACATCGCAGAATAAAAAGGATTGCCCGAGCCGCCTTGCAGCAAGACTGTGGTGGGATAGTTCATATAGCTGTAAATCCCCAGATTGGCCAGGTAATCGCGGTAAGAGAAATCCTCATCTTCAGAAGGCGTCAGCAGGGATCCCTGTAAGCGAACCAGGTCGCCATACTCGAAGGTTTTGTAGGAGGCGACCCTTGCTAATAGCAATCCATGGACCTGAATGGGTAGGTCAGTGTTTATTTGTTGATACTTTTCCGTTTGAAGCCTCAGGTTTGTATAGCTATCACGCACATCGGGCGGCTCAACTATCACTCCCTGGATAATGCATGGCGCTGCCTGGTCGTTATAGTTGGCAATAAAAGCCGGGTCGATCTTTGGTTGAGCTAATTGGTAACGGATCGCACCCGCTGAGAAGAACACAACCATCAGCGGGTAGATTGACCTTGTTGTTATTTTTAGCGCCCTGGCAATACGCGCCTCCTGGTGCGAGCGGGGCGCGGACAAATGCCTGTGTATGGGTGGAAGAAATGCAATGGTGGCGATCAGTGCGAGCAAGATCCAGGCCGAAGAATGAATAGAGAGGCTGGATGAAAACAATATGCCGCACAGCAGAGCCAGGCAGATCCAGAATAAAGGCATTGATCAAGCTTCAGGTGATTTTTACAGCAATTCACTCATCCAGCACTGTGAAAATCGGTCAGGAACCATCCTCATCCATGTGAAACCGGTGTAGGAAACGGTGATAGAGTGGGGCTAAAATCACACCCGCCGAAACCAGGAAGATTATGCCAGAGTAGAGGGCATAGAACGAAGCGAAGATTTTACCACCGGTGGTGCTGAGCTCGTTCACCGGGCCCATACCTCCCAGGATCATGGCTGCGTTCAATAATGAATCGACCCAGGATAGCTTCTCGAGAAGATGATAGCCCAATATCCCCATCACCAATGACCCGGCGATGATGCCAAGAGCGATCAGCAGGTATACTACCTGCCTGACCAGGAATTTACGTGAGGAAAGCAAGGGTTGCGAGCGGAGTTCAAACATGCAAATATCCTGTTCAAAAATCAGTCGGGATGTATGGCATAAATAAGTATAGCATGAGAGTAAAATTGTGAAAGCCAGATTAGTCTTTTATTGAAGTTTCACAGCTCGCAGAAAAAAACGTGACAAAATGAACGAAGCATGACATTATGGAGTGGAAAGGGAAATCGATAGGGGATATATGAGAATTATCAAGTTAATCGTGGGTGAGTAGATGCGTGCATTGGCACGTTTCATCGATAGATTGTTACGTAAAACGAATGCGGTCTACGAATTTACCTTGGACGCTAAATGTATTTTCCGCATTCAGTTAAGGCACGCCCCACGTAGTGTGACCATCCAGGGAGAAAAAATATTAAAAGGCGATCCCATATTGGGGTTGCATATCTGGAACGAGCATATTCCAAAGCTACCAGCAGAGGGAGCAGACCTTCGCTGGGCTCTTCAATCCCAAAGGTTGCTTCTCCACTCGTTCAAGCTGATTGCCAGAGAAATGCAATCTAGCGAGATGTATGCCCACATTCGAGCCTTGTATGGAGCATCAGCACTATTCTCGTTTTCTGATCATACAGGTGGCATCCGCATGATGCAGCATTTTGGGTTTGACGTTTTACCTTACCAACCAACAAGAGGAAGCTTTGGCCTCTTCTGGCAAAACTTTTTCTCCTGGTGGTTGATGTATACCTATAATGATGTCAGCTTGCACACCCGTGTTTTTTGGCGACTGGAGCGTACCGAAATTTGGATGCTGGCGGATGACTTTATGCAACGCTATGGTGAGATACCATCAATAAGCCTGCCTGCCCCTCTTGAGGAACATCGCAATCGTATAGCAGGTGAGTGATTCCAGCATATTATCGCTACCAGCCCGATCAGCCGGAATGAGGATGTCATTCATTGCTTGCAGGTGGTTGGAGTGGGCGGGTGGCGTCTTTCCTGAAGCGTGGATCACGGTCGAGGGTGAGCTTCAACCCTTCAGCCAGAGAAAAGTGTGGTTGGTAATTCAGCCTGGAACGCGCCAGGGTAATATCAGCACACAGGCGTGAGACACCCGGGTCAGTGCGCGTATTATATACGATCTCGGCTTTGCCTCCTGTAACCTGGATGATCAGGCTGGCCAGGTCCCTCACGCGCACCTCGGTGCCGCTGCCCACGTTAATGACCAGGTTATTCAGGTCGGGGGCGGTGGAAGCAGCCACCATGGCGCTGACCACATCGTCCACGTAGACATAATCACGCGTTTGCGTCCCATCGCCGTGGATGATGATTGTCCCACCCCGCATAGCCTGTTTGAGCATAAACGGTATCACCGGCGGGTGGGAAGCTGGCAAGTGCTGCCCTTGCCCATAGGCATTGAAAACCCGCAGGCTGACCGTCTCGATGCCCCACAGCTCACCTATGATACGCATGTAATACTCAGCCGATAGTTTTGAGACCGCATAAGGAGATCGAGGATCAGGTGAGGTGGTTTCGATAACAGGTTGAACTTGCTGATCGCCGTAGACTGCACCGGATGAGATCAACACTACGCGATGTACACCCACATCCCGCATGGCTTCCATCAGGCTTACCGTCCCCCCTACGTTAACCGAGTTATATTCTCGCGGATAGAGAATGGATTCAGGCACTGAAACCCGGGCTGCCAGGTGATATACACAATCCACATCTTGTAGCAGGGTCCATAATTTGGGGCGGTCGTTAACGTCACCGCGGGTGAACAAGACTTCAGGGTGCAGTGCCTCGGGATCTCCGGTCGATAGGTCATCCAGGCCTCGTACCTGGTGCCCTTCCCAGGCAAGGCGGTTGGCTAAAGCCGATCCCAGAAATCCAGCTGCTCCGGTGATGAGGAAATTCATCAAGATTGATTATAGCATGGAGAAACAGTTAATTAGACAGAGATTAATTTGACATCCAGCAAAGGTGAGGTTATTATCTCTAATGTGTCTTTTAAGACCTCTTTCTGGTTGACGATCACCCTTTTGCTCGTGCCAATGCTATTAGAGAGAAGTGTTGCTTCTGCTTCAGATCCATTTGAGCGAGTACACTCCCTGACGCGTCCGTTGGAATTTGATTATGCTTCGTGGACCTTCAAGGCGATTGCATTGAAGATCGGACAGTTTGCTCTGGATGCGCACGCTTATTTGCCAGATGATTACAGGTCAGATACCGTACTTGAAAACCTGAATTTACTTCAGCAAATTAGTGATCTTCGGGGCCGGCTGAATGATATTTATTCCGATCCGCTAATAGCTGATCCAGAAAATGAAACGGGGCCATTGCTCACCCAATTGAGTGCACTACAGGAACAGCTTTCAACACTTCAACCCATGGTGGAGGAAATCATCCAGCAGCAAGTGAGTGAAATTGCCATTGATAGTGGGTTGGCGCTGGCCGGGCAAGTCATACCCCCGGTGCTTTATCACACCACGCCGCCACCTGACGCGTTGATCATCTCGCCTCGCAATGCGATACGGCAGGATGCGGATATTCCCATTTCGCCGGATATCAGTGTTGACCAGAAGGAAGCATTGGAAGCGCAAGTGGATAAATCACTGGGTGTTTCTTCTCTCGTTGTGGAGATTGGTGGCATTGGCTTGTACCCCACTATGGTGATGGAGACCACTGATATTAATGGGCTGGTTGAAGTGGTGGCTCATGAGTGGGTGCATAATTATCTCACCCTGCATCCGTTAGGGATCAGTTATATGAAAAGTCCCGAATTGCGCACCATGAATGAAACAGTGGCATCTATTGCCGGTAAAGAGCTGGGTAGGGCTGTGGTTGCGCGTTATTACCCGCAGTTCCTGCCTCCTGAAAATCCTCCTGATCAATCAACCAGCGTACAACAGCAGGATATTTCACCCCCAGTTTTTAATTTCCAGGCAGAAATGCACCTGACGCGTATCACCGTTGACAGCCTGTTAATGGATGGGCAAATCGAGGCTGCAGAAGACTATATGGAGCAACGCCGGGTGTTTTTATGGGAGAATGGCTATCACATCCGTAAGCTCAATCAAGCCTATTTTGCCTTTTACGGCGCATATGCCGACCAACCGGGAGGCGCATCGGGGGAAGACCCGGTAGGTGCAGCGGTACGCATAATGCGCAAGACAAGCTCTTCTCTGGCAGATTTTATCAACCGGATGGCCTGGATGTGGAATTATGACCAATTAAAAAAAGCAGTGGAGGGCGGATAAGTACTCCTCAACGTGGTTCCACGATGAATTTTATGGCTGTACGAACTTTTTCTTCAATTTGGACATCCACAAATTCAGGGATAATGATGATGTCATAACCGTCATTCGTGAGATAACCCCGTGCAAGTGCCATCGCTTTTACAGCCTGATTGATTGCACTTGCCCCGATAGCCTGCACTTCAGCACGTTTATTTTCGCGGACAACCCCGGCAATGGCGCCAGCCACAGCAGAGGTACGAGAGGTGCCTGAAACCTTGATAATATCCATGTCGGCTTCCCTCCTTCGGTCATTGGACTTGCTTTAAGGTATCGGCATTTTATAAATAGATTGTACAAGATTTTCCAACCAATAGCAAGCGGCAATGGTAGAATTCCAGTGTTCTTAGCAGGTCAATATAATATTGTTTATGAGGATGAGTGACTGTGTCGCGCTGGACAAAATTCCTGATTGCGGTACTCCTTGGAGCAGCGGCGGGTCTGTTTTATGGCTGGGTGGTAAATCCGGTTGAATATGTGGATATTGCACCTTCGAGTCTCAGGGTGGATTACAAGACAGATTATGTATTGATGGTCGCTGAGGCCTACCAGGCTGACCATAACCTCGGCATGGCAGTGAGGCGATTGGCACGATTGGGAAATTCAGCACCGACGGATATTGTCGCCAATGCGTTGAGTTATGCGCTTCAACATGATTATGCATCTCAAGAACTCTCACTTCTGCAATCTTTAGGTGAAAATCTATTAACCTGGGATCCAAACCAGGAGGTACCCTTTCCATGAAACAAGAACGCAGGGGATCCTGGTATTTATTAACCGGAGTAATTCTTGGCCTGGTGATGGGATTGGTCTATTCATGGGTCGTCAGTCCGGTGAGATATGTCAACGCCCCGCCCTATGCACTCCGCCAGGATTACCAGGATGAATACCGGGTGTTAATCGCTGCTGCATACTTATATAAACATGATCTGGCTCGGGCTCAGCAGCGGTTGGCCAATCTAAAAGATGACGAGTCAGCCCAAGCCATAACCATGAAGGCACAACAGGCGCTTGCTGAAGGGTATCCGGATGATGAGGTGAGGGCACTCGGAATTCTGGCCCTGGCATTAACGCAGGGTTTGACCCCCAAGGTTGGTGATATCACTTCTACAGCGGTGAGCACCCCAGTTCCCGCTTTCGGAGATCAAACTGCAACGCCCTTATTTATTGAGCCATCAGTCAGCCCGACAGTTACCCCAACCACCGAGGCTGCGCCATTGATACTGAATCAAACCCCGCAGCCTTCTATCGCAAGTGGACCATCTTCGGCCGTAAATTCCACCCCAACACAAGGCGCGGCGTTTACGCTGCAAGAGCGGCGATTGGTGTGCAATCCACAGCAGCCTGAGCCGTTAATCCAGGTCCAGATCAACGATGCAGAAGGCCAGCCGGTTTCGGGGATCGAATTCCTGGTAAGATGGGAGGGTGGTGAAGACCAATTCTATACCGGGCTGAAACCCGAGCTGGGCATGGGCTATGGGGATTTTCGCATGATCCCGGGAGGTGTTTATTCCATCACGCCGGTGAATGGTGGACAGGTAATCGAAGGCTTGAAAGCTGCCGAATGTACCTCCGAGGCCGGCAACGTGTATTGGGGATCTTGGCTAC
This sequence comes from uncultured Anaerolineaceae bacterium, assembly GCA_964385625.1. GTDB lineage: Bacteria > Chloroflexota > Anaerolineae > Anaerolineales > UBA4823 > FEB-25. The sequence continues at coordinate 9,508 of CAYLPS010000121.1, forward strand.
TTTCTTTTGAACAGCCTTAATTCAGGAGATTAGCTGACACCAGGGGCAGGTAAAATACTTTTCATAGCAACAGTTCAGGTTGTAGTCTAATATTTGTTCGAGGCTCATTTTTGTGGGTTGCTTTTATGGTATGATTAATTTTTAGTTAAAACCAGCTTGATTTTTGATGAGTTTTTATCCCATAGATGAGAGGAGGGCGCACCACAAGAATTAGACAAATAATTCTTTAATGGTGATTATCGCATAATACCTATCAAACCGATTCGTTCGTAATACATAAGGAGAAGGCTCGATGAAACTTACCTTCGGACACAAGTTCGGACATTGCCAAAAATCAAAATAGCAAATGCC
>CAYLPS010000122.1:0-9846 GCA_964385625.1 uncultured Anaerolineaceae bacterium
TAAATCATGCTATACTGTGAACTATGGTGAAAAATTACATAGTTGCTGATGTTGGGGGAACTCACCTCCGTACGGCATGTTTCCCAGCTGACAGCCAAAAACCTAGCGTGGTAAAGCGCATCAATACGAAGGGACCTGATTCCCCTCATGATCGCCTGATCAATCTGCTCGCTGATACCTTCCCGCAGGACGGAGAGGTGGCAGCAATCACCATCGCAGCTCCGGGTCCAACCGACCCGTTCGAAGGAGTTGTCTTGGAAGCACCGAACATCCCCAGCTGGAAGAACCTTCCCTTGAAAAAAATCCTCCAGGATAAGTTCAATGTGCCGGTCGCCATCGGGAATGACGCTAACCTGGCTGCTTTGGGTGAATGGCGCTTTGGTGCGGGCGTCGGGCATAAGAACGTAATCTATATCACCGTCAGCACCGGCATAGGCGGCGGAGTGATCATCGAAAACCGATTATTGCTCGGTACACACGGCTTGGCCGCTGAATTAGGCCATGTAACCGTGATCCCCGATGGACCGCTATGCAGCTGTGGCCAACGAGGGCATCTCGAAGCTGTCGCCTCAGGCCCCTCCATCACCCGCTGGGTGCAGCAGGAATTAGACCAGGGAGTGCCTTCCTCCCTGGCAGATAAGCGAAACCTCACCGCTGTGGATGTATCTGCTGCAGCCGCCCAGGGTGATGAGCTTGCCAGGGCTGCCCTGGCCAGGGCAGCTACTTATCTGGGAATCGCTGTTGCTGATTACCTGCATATTTTCAACCCCAGTGTGGTAATTATCGGTGGAGGTGTCTCACAGAGCGGCGAAGCTTTCTTTACTCCTTTGCAGACAGCGATGAATGAGCACGTCATCTCGAAAAAATACCTTGAGAACCTGAGCCTTAACAAGGCAGTATTGGGGGATGATGTAGGCCTGATGGGGGCACTCGCCCTTGCTCTCGACATGGATAAACAGTCACCATGCCCGTAATGACCAAACGCTGGGTAGTGGCACCTCCACTGCCCAATGAAGCCAGTCAGGAGCTGCATGGCTATCCACCTGTGTTGCGCCAAATACTTTATAACCGGGGCTATCGCACCCATGATGAAGCGCGCATTTATTTGGAAGCTCAAACTCCCCCAGGCTGCCAGCCGACCAATTTACGTAATTTACCCGAAGCAATCGAGCGCATCCTTTTTGCCATCGCGCAGCACGAAAATATCGTTGTTTATGGCGACTATGACGCCGATGGCGTAACCGCCACTGCGCTGTTGGGACTAGCTATAAAATCATTGGGGGGAGCGGTAAAGGAATATATACCCAACCGCTTTGATGAAGGCTATGGCCTGAATCTCGAAGCTTTGCGCAACCTTGGTGAAGGTGGGACTGATCTGATCATCACCGTGGATTGCGGTATCCGCTCCTGGGAGGAAGCTGACTATGCGCAATCCAGCGGCATGGACATGATCATTACCGATCACCACCACCCGCTTAACCAGCTTCCCCCAGCATTCGCGGTGATCAATCCTAAGCAAGCTGGAGATAACTACCCCGAGAAGAACCTGGCCGGTGTGGGCCTGGCATATAAATTAGTCGAGGCGCTGGCTTTATCCCATAAATTCGCCCACCTAGATGCGCAGGATTACCTGGACCTGGTGGCTCTCGGCACGGTCGCCGACCTGGTGCCCCTGACCGGTGAAAACCGATCCCTGGTCCGTTTGGGGTTGGAATATATCCGCAATCCCATCCGCCAGGGATTGATGGCACTGATCGGGGTTTCCGGCTTAACCCCCGCCCGTATCACCACCTCGGATATTGGATTCGCTCTGGCACCCCGTTTGAATGCCTCGGGCAGGCTGGAATCTGCCCTGGCATCGTTGCACCTGCTAACCTCTCCCGATCCGATGGAAGTGGGCCAGCTGGCCCAGTGGCTGGAAATACAGAACCGCGAGAGACAGAAGATCACCCGTGATATCCAGGCCAAAGCTGAAAAGCAAATCATCGTCGATGATCAGGTGCCTTTGCTGCTGTTCGCAGCTGACCCTGAATATAACCCAGGAGTAGTGGGATTGGCCGCCTCACGCCTCACCGAGCAATATTACCGGCCTTCCATCATCGCTAATATCGGTGAGGAATTTACGCGGGGTTCCTGCCGGAGTATCCCCGAGTTTCATATTACCGATGCCCTGGACCAGTGTAAAGACTTACTCGAGCACCATGGAGGGCATGCAGCTGCCGCCGGATTCACCGTGCGCAATGAGCGGCTTCTTCAGCTAAGAGAGCAGCTAGAAGCCATTGCCACAGAGAAGCTCGAAGCGCTGGATTTGCGTCCCAAAATCTCTGCTGAAATCGAGCTACCGCTGTCTGAACTCAGACCAGAACTGTTAAAATACCTGAGCTGGCTGCAACCCACTGGCATGGGCAACCCGGCACCAATCTTCATGTCCAGTGGCTTAAGGGTCACACGCCAGAAAGCGCTTGGCTCCGATGGCTCTCACCTGAAAATGGCAGTCACGGATGGCAAAATCACTTATGACGCCATAGCATTCAGGCAGGGTCACTGGTTCGCCCAGCTGCCTCAACGGATTGATATTATGTATACTTTCGAGCAGAACGAATATAATGGGCAGGTCTCGCTTCAGCTCAATGTGAAGGATATCAGGGAATCAGCCCGGTAACTCTTAAAAGACTTAATCCACAAACCGGTATTTAACCAGCATCCACATGGCGATGAAGGCATCTTTCATTTTAATCTTCTTACCTTCTGAATAATCGCGTGGATTGAAGGTGATCGGCACTTCATAGAGCCTGACCTTGCGTTTGAGCACCTTGGCAGTAAATTCTGGCTCAAAATCAAACCCACGGGCGCGCAGAGGAATATCATCCACAACCTGCTTTTTAAAAACCTTGTAGCCAGTTTCCATATCGGTGAGGATATTATTGTAGAGGATATTGGTGGTGAAGGTCAGTATCCGGTTGGCCACCATGTTCCAAAATAGGACTGGGCGGCGACCGGCCCCCAGGAACCTGGAGCCATACACCACATCCGCGATGCCTTCCTGGATGGGGCGGAGCAGGTTGGGATATTCACGCGGATCATACTCCAGGTCAGCATCCTGAATTAAGAGCAGGTCTCCGCTGGCGTTTTGAATCCCCGTTCTGACTGCTCTGCCTTTGCCTGCATTATGCTCATGGTAGATGATTTTGATATTGCCTGCGGTGTCTAGCTTCTGCAACAGCTCACGGCTGCCATCCACCGACCCATCATCCACCACTACAATCTCATCGACTAAACCGGTTGCTTCCACGCGCCGCAGGATTTCCTGGATGGTCTTCGCTTCATTGTAAATCGGAATGATGACCGATAATTTCATGCTCTAAGCTGTTCCTCAATATAATTTTATCCTATAATTCGAAAATACAATTTTAATTAAAATATGCTTGCATGCTATAATCATCACAATAACCTATCGGAAGCCCTTTTAACATGGAGGTTGAAAGAATGGATGCTAGTACACGTGCGCGGCCAATTATGGGGACCGGAAGCGGTATTTTTACACCTCCCATTCTCGAAAAAGTCGAAGATACAGGCCTTTCCACGCTTTGGTTGCAAGACCTGGCCTTGAAAATCCTGTATTTCCAAGGATATCTTACTGGTTACAAGATCGCCGAAGAAATGGCGCTCCCGTTCACGGGCATCATTGACCAGCTACTTGAAAATTTAAAACACGATAAATTCGTGGAGGTCAAGACTTCTCAAATGGGCCTTGGCGAGGGAGCTTATCTGTATGCCATCACCCACCTGGGCAGTGAACGCGCCCGTGAAGCCATGGAGCGCAGCCAGTATGCCGGCCCGGCTCCCGTGCCCATCCAGGAATATAATGAATCCGTGATGCGACAGGCTCAGGGAAGGCCGACCGTCTCCAACCGGATTTTACACCAGGGTCTTTCTCACCTGGTCATCCCCGAGTCAACCTTCCAGCGAATTGGCCCGGCGGTCAACTCAGGTACCTCAATCTTCATGTACGGGCCTCCGGGCAATGGCAAAACCAGCATTGCCCGAGCTATCGGTAACATGATCCTGCATGAAAGCATGTACATCCCCTATGCGATCTACATCGATGGCCAGGTCATAAAAATGTACGATTCCGTCAACCACCAGCTCTCAACGGAAGAGTCAGCCGCTTCAACTGGTAATGGGAACCGTATGAACGGCAGGCGGGATTTACGCTGGGTGCGCATCAGGCGTCCGTTCATCATCAGCGGGGGTGAGTTAACCCTGGCCGGCCTTGACCTTGTATTTGATGATGTCCACAAGTTTTATGAAGCGCCTTTCCAGATGAAGGCAAATGGCGGGATCTTATTGATTGACGACTTTGGCAGGCAGCTGGTCCGCCCGCGTGACCTGCTCAACCGCTGGATCGTCCCCCTGGAGAATCGTATCGATTTCATGACCCTTCATACTGGGCGCAAGGTTGAAGTGCCCTTCGATGTGTTGGTGGTTTTCTCCACCAATCTGCCGCCGCGGGACCTGGTGGATGAAGCCTTCCTGCGGCGCTTGCGGCACAAGATCGAGGTGGGTGATCCCACCTTCGATGAATACCGTGAGATCTTCTCCAGGGTGTCATCTGCCAAAGGTGTTCAATACAACGATGAAGGTCTGGCATACCTGCTCCAAGAATGGTATATCAAACGCGCCCGTAAACTGCGTGGCTCGCATCCTCGCGATTTATGCGATCAAATCTTGGATATTGCCAGGTATCTGGGCGTGGAACCCATTATGACTCGCGATTTGATCGACCGGGCAGCCAGCGCATACTTCGTCGAGCTATAAGTCAATCCCATGCTCGCCAGCCAACCAATATCTTCCTTCGTTGATCTACCACGACCAGCGATCATTGCCCATCGGGGTTCCAGCGCTTATGCACCTGAAAATACCCTATCCGCATTCAAGCTGGCCGTTGAACAAGGCGCAGACGCCATCGAGCTGGATGCGAAGCTGAGCGCAGATGGCCAGGTGGTCATCATGCATGATGAAACCGTAGACCGTACCACCGATGGCACAGGGCCGGTTAGATCACTATCCTTGGAAGAACTGAAGCGGTTGGATGCAGGCTCCAAATTCGCACCGCTTCATCAACCAGAAAAAGTACCCACCCTTACCGAAGTGCTTGAAGCGGTTGGTGACAAAATACTGATCAATATCGAGTTGACCAATTATTCTTCTCCCCTCGACGATCTTCCTGCTAAAGTGGCAGCTTTGGCGAAGGAATCCAACCTCGAAAAAAAGGTGATGATTTCATCATTCAACATCATCGCCTTGGTAAAAGCTCACAGCCTCCTACCCGATACCCATCTCGGATTGCTAACCTTTACTGGATTGGCAAGACTGACCTTTAGATCCAGGCTATTCCATTTTGGCCCGCTCTTTTCCATGAATCCAGCCTTCAATGATGTTACACCAACCCTGGTTGCTGCCATTCACCGCACAAATTCACAGGTTTACACTTACACGGTGAACCAGGCGGGCATTATGCGTAAAGTCATACATGCGGGTGTGGATGGAATCTTCACCGATGACCCCCTTTTGGGACAAAAAACCAGAATTGAAGGGGGTGTTATCAATCCATGATTCCCTATACCTGGCTTGAAGAGGCCTCCACACGCATCAGCCCGCATATCCGAAAAACTCCCCTAACCTTCGACGATCAAAACCAGCTTTATCTAAAGTGGGAAAACCACCAGGTGACCGGTTCGTTTAAAGCGCGAGGCGCTTTAAACAAAATACTTTCCCTGCAAGATTGGGAGCTCGAACGAGGGCTGGTCACCGCCTCGGCCGGCAACCACGGGCAGGGAGTGGCCCTGGCAGCTGGGCTGAAGCATGTGCGGGTGATCGTATTCGCCTCAGACCATGCCCTTACCAATAAGTTGGAGGCCATGCGCAGGCTTGGCGCAGAAATCCACCAGGTAGCGGGCGGGTACGGTGAAGCGGAACAGGCGGGGATAGCCTATGCCAGGGAAACCGGTGCCACATGGATATCACCATATAATGATGGAATGATCATTGCCGGCCAGGGTACCATTGCCCTGGAAGTGATACAGGATTTAGCAGATCCCTCCTCAGTTGTCTGGGTGGCTCCGGCGGGCGGAGGCGGGCTGATATCTGGGATAGGGTGCGCACTGCAAAACCTGGACCCTTCCCCAGAATTGGTTGCCGTTCAATCGGAGGCATCATCATTCCTTTATGAGATTTATCACCACGGCAGCCAGCAGGGCGTGGTTGAGTTGCCCAGCCTGGCAGACGGACTGGCTGGGCCGGTGGAAGAAGGCTCCGTCACCATTCCAATGGTTAGAAATTTGGTCACCGATTTTGTGCTGGTCAGCGAGGCCGAAATTCGTGAGGCGATTAAATTCGCCTGGACCCGCTATCACGAGCGGATCGAGGGCTCGGCAGCAGCTGCGCTTTCTGCACTCCTTTTTGGCCATGTGAAAGAAAGACCCGCCGTGGCTATCCTTACCGGTGGGAATATATCCATTGATGACCATGCCCAAATTGTGGGTTATAACAAAAGAATGTCCTCCAACAGCTTAGGATAGCATGGACATTACCCCTGATGAATTCATGGTAGTTTGTATAGCCCGCCAGGTAAGCAACGGCCAGCTACTCGCCCAGGGCATCGCTACTCCTTTGGTTGCTGCTGCATATCTATTAGCCCGTCGCACCCATGCTCCAGATGTTTATTTCACCTCTGCCATTGGCCAGGGTATATGCCGCCATCCTGCCTCCCTCAGCCTCAGCCGGGTAGAACAGTTGTGGCTTGACCGTGCGCTGGTAAATATTGGATTTGCCAGGGCGGTTACTGAAGCGCTACCTGTCTTAAAACCCATGGAATTCTTCCGCCCCGCCCAAATTGACCCCCATGGTAATTTTAATAACATCGCTTTTGGCAAGGATTTCCACCACCCGCGCTTGATGCTCCCTGGCACTGGAGGCATACCTGATGTGACCACCTTTCTCGATCGCATCATGTTATATGTTCCCAGGCACTCACGGGTTACCTTCGTTCCTCAGCTTGACTTTTGTGCCGGACTCGGGCATAATTCCGCGCGCAAGCACGGACATGGTCCCAATTACCTGGTCACTGACTTGGGACAATTCGATTTTGCCAACGGTCGCATGCGGGTCACGTCATATCACCCGGGTGTGACGATCGAAGAAATCCAGGCCCACACAGGATTTACGCTAGAGATATCCCCGGAGGTAACGGAGACGATGCCACCCTCAGATGAAGAATTGAACATCCTGCGCAATGATATCGATCCTTTGAACATTCGCCAACTGGAAAGGTTAAGTGGCCCAGCAAGGCGCGAGCAATTACACAGGATCATCATCACTGAGAGTGAAAGCCGGTTACTTCAAGGAATCTAGCCAGGTTAAGTATGCTATTGGTTTATAGAAAGTATTTTTTCTCGTTGATATGCGTTTTATTGCTTATACCCCTGTCCCTGGTGCAGGCAGCTCCCCCAGAGCAGCAAACCATCAATGATGATGCTGCACTAGCATTGCTCGATGAGTTGACCCCTGAGGAACGTGTCGGCCAGCTTTTCTTGGTTGCGTTTTCCGGCCCTGAAGCTGCTATCTCTTCTGAAACGGGCGCCCAGATTTACGATCTGATTGTAAATTATCATGTCGGTGGGGTGGTTCTAACCGCCGCCAACGATAATTTTGTCGGTTCCGACCAGACCCTGGTGATTGCCCAAAGCCTGACCGACCAACTTCAGAGGGATGAATATAATGGCTCTCAAACACCTCAAACTAATCCAGATACCAATGAATCGTATCTGCCCGCTTACATCCCATTACTGATCGGTGTTTCACAGAATGGTGATGGCGCCCCGTATGACCAGATTTTGAATGGTCTCACCAATTTGCCGAGTCAGATGGCATTGGGTGCCACCTGGAGCACGGACTTAACCAAGCAAGTCAGCAATGTATTGGGAAAAGAGCTGGCTGGATTAGGGTTTAATCTCCTTCTAGGCCCATCACTTGATGTGCTGGAAATTCCCACATCTGACAGCGGCGGTGATTTAGGGGTAAGGACTTTTGGCGGAGATCCATTCTGGGTCGGAGCATTAGGTCAAGCCTACATCGCCGGCATCCATGAAGGCAGCAATGGCAAGATGGTGGTAGCAGCCAAGCATTTTCCAGGGTTCGGTGGCTCCGATCGTCTTCCCGAAGAAGAGGTTGCCACGGTTCTTTCTTCACTCGAGCAGCTGAAACAAATCGATCTGGCACCCTTCTTCGCCGTAACCGGGAACGCACCCGACGCCCTCTCGACTACCGATGCGCTGGTCGTATCCCACATCCGCTACCAGGGTTTTCAGGGTAATATCCGCGCCACCACCCGGCCGGTAAGCTTCGATCCCCAGGCATTTTCCCAGCTGATGGCTTTGCCGCAATTTGACTCCTGGCGTCAAAATGGTGGCGTGATGATCAGCGACAATCTCGGCAGTCGTGCTGTCCGTCGTTTTTATGATCCAAGCGGCGAAACCTTTAATGGCCCGTTGGTAGCCAGGGATGCTTTTCTCGCAGGAAATGATCTCCTCTACCTGAATAATTTTCAATCTAGCACTGATCCTGACGTATACACGACATACGTCCGCACCTTGAGCTTTTTCGCCCAGAAGTATCGCGAAGACCCTGCCTTCGCCCAGCGCGTCGACCAATCAGTCCTGCGTATACTCAAGCTGAAATATAAAATTTATGGCAATTCTTTCTTGGTGACCGCCACTCTTCCTAACCCGGATATTTTAGACACCTTAGGGATATCCTCCCGGGTAACTTTCAGTGTGGCCCAGCAAGCAGCTACCCTCATCAGCCCATCACCGGATGAGCTGAATAATGCCATACCCCAGCCGCCGGGAAGAAATGAGCGTATCGCATTTATCAGCGATACGCGCGTATTTCAACAATGCACCACTTGCCGTCAGCAACACACGTTGGATGTGGATGCAATGAAAAACGCTGTCATCCGTTTGTACAGCGGTAGCGGGCAGGTGATCCCTGGTAATCTTAGCTCTTATACTTTTCAAGACCTATTAGATATGCTGAATAGCGGAACAGGCGAATTGCAGATCGAAAATGACCTGAAGTCTGCCGAATGGATTGTATTTGCCATGGACACAGTGATCAGTGATGTTCCCGCTTCACTCGCTCTGCGCCAGTTCCTGAATTTGCGTCCCGACCTCATCCAGGGGAAGCATATCATCGTCTTTGCCTTAAGTGAGCCTTATGCTTTGGACGCGACCGACATCTCAAAACTGTCTGCTTATTATGCCTTATACAGCAAGTCCAGCTCATTCATAGAGATAGCGGCACGCATCTTATTCCATGAAATCCAGCTTACCGGGCATCTACCGGTCTCAGTACCCGGGATTGGCTACCAGATTCTCGAAATTACCTCTCCCGATCCTGGCCAGGTCATCCACCTTTACCAGGATGTTCAGGGGACCGCACCAGAGATTGGCACGCAAACACCATTCCCCTCCGCAACGCCCCCACACATCGGCAATCCCATCTCACTGGTCACCGGGGTGATCGTGGACCACAATGGGAATAAGGTACCAGATGGCACGGTTGTGCGCTTTTCACTTTATCATAATGGTGAAAACGTCCCTGCGCAGATTGTGGAAAGCCAGACCACCCAGGGGATTGCCCGGGCTAGCCTCATGATCGATGCCGCTGGAGAAATCAATATTCGAGCAGAGAGCAGGCCCGCCATCGTCTCGGATGTGGTCACCCTGGAGATCCCTCCCGAAGCGACTACTGTCACCCCCCCTTCACCCACGAAAACAGTAACCC
>CAYLPS010000123.1:0-9588 GCA_964385625.1 uncultured Anaerolineaceae bacterium
CCCCCACCCTGACCCCCACCCCTGATTATCGTGGCAGAGACGACCTCTTCGCACAGGCGCAAGAACAGCTGCTCAACCGCGATTGGAGTGGCACTATCGACACGCTGCTGCTGCTGCGCAAGAACTATCCCGACTACATGGCGGTGAAAGTGGATGGTATGCTGTTTGTGGCATTACGCAACCGGGGCATTGATAAGATCGCACAGTCAAATGACCTGGAGGGAGGAAACTACGACCTCACCCTGGCGGAGCGTTTCGGCCCACTGGATGCTGATGCTAAGAACTGGCGTGATTGGGCTGACCTGTACATCCGAGGGGCAAGTTTTTGGGATGTGGATTGGGCATCAGCGGTATATTACTTCTCTCAGTTGGCTCAGGCAGCCCCGAACCTGAGTGATGCCTCGGGTTGGACCGCCTCCAACCGTTACCTGGATGCTCTGCTGGGTTACGGCGATTGGTTTGCCGCCAATGAGCAATGGTGTGATGCCCAGGCGCAGTATGATACTTATATGGCCATGGTGGCAAATCCGCAGGTGGAGCCAACCGCCGTATACGCAGCTGATAAATGTGAAGAGGCATCGAGGCCGCCAACTCAACCGGCTCCCACCGTTACCGAAACACCCACACCCACCGGCACGCAGGAACCCGGCGAAACACCTGAACCCACCAGCACACAAGAGCCGGGAGCGACACCCAATACATAAATCATTCCTTCATTGTTAAGGATGTTTAATTAGCTCGAATGGCTTTGCGGGGTAATAATCGTATACCGTGCGGTTGGGAAAGTCATTTGCATTCGGTGTGTCAAGACCCGGAATACTGCTCCAGGCGAAGATGAAGGGCGAGGTAAGCTCGGGATTTTCCAGGTCCAGCAAGGCGCCATATTCCATCCAGCGCGGAGTGTGGACGACCACAACAGCTGGTGCCAGTGACTGCACTGCTGGCGTCGTGAAAGGGGTCTGGTCGGCAAGTTCGATGCCATACAGGCCATACAAGCCATGCAGGCGGATGGGCAGGTAAGTGGTTATATTGATGGCTACAAAAAATCCCAGGATGAGGGTAACTGCCAGCGGTTGCAGCTTACGCCATCCATAATAGCGGGTAAACGCCTCGCCACGCTTTGACGGCCAACCGGCCAGCCAGGCAATTCCGGCCGCGCTGAACAGGGTCAGGCTGTACAGGCCTTCATAGTAATACCTGGGCCCGAATAGGGTAGCACCAACCCAATAGGTCATATAGGCTGCCACCAGGCTGACAATCATACCACCCACGAGAAGAGCCTGGGGGTTGCGCCTGGCTGACCACAGCCCAAAGGGCAGGAAAATCCATGATAAATTGGCCCAACCGAACAGGTCATAGGCGCCGGCATACAGGCTGCTGTATGTATTGATCCAGGCCATGCTTAAAGTATTGCCATTGGGTGCCAGGCCGATACCAGGACCAAAACCGATCCGGTCGTAAGGCCACCACAGGGTGTATGGATTCAGCAGTGCGTCGCCGGTAAGTGAGTACTGCCAAAACAGGTACAGCCCTGCGAACAGGATGCTGGTCGATGCAAAGGTCAGCAGCCGCAATCGAGAGTGAGAATCACGGCGGAAAAATAAGTACACACCATGGAAAGCGAATGGGATTGCTAATGCTAATGCCGTGAAGGGTCGGGTGAGTATCAGCACGCCAAGCGCCAGCGCCGATATCAGTGTAAAACGCCACTGTTTCTTCGCCTGAACAACGCTGTTAGCAGCATTATCCGTCCAGAATGCTTCAAGCCACCCCAAGGCAAACACCGCGCTCAATACCAACCCAAATGGATGGGAAAGCAGTGAGCCAGAGTTCATTAGGAAGAAGGGTGAGGTGATGGTTAATCCAGCTGCCAATAGCCCGACGAAGGAGTTAAAAAGCTTTTTCCCCAGTAAATAGGTCAACCATACTCCCAATCCCGCAAGCAGAGGGTTGATCCAAGGTCGGACATCCAGCTTGATGGCAATGGCTAACACGGCAGGCCAGCCAGGTGGGTACTTCCCGAAGCGTAAGCCGTGGTAATCCACCACGAAGGGCACGATGAAACTCTGGTCATCCTTAGGGGATGGGATCGTCAGGTGGCCTTCCAGCAGGGCTTTCGCCTGCCAGATGTAGGCAATTTCATCCTCGATGTGGGGAACGCCCTCGAATATATCCTGTGTGACCAGCGAAGAGCCCAAAAAACCGAGCAACGCTAAAAATAATGCCAGCAGGTCGGCCCAGGTTTTACGAGAAAGATGGGAAAATGGCAGAGAAAAGCGTTTCAAAATAGCCTGGCAGTAGTTGCGGGATTAATCAGCCGAAATTGTACTCCTTATGGCATGGCTGCATAATACACGTAATTGCCGATGGCCAGAAAAGCCGTGCGGTTCGGGTTGATGGCGAAGGCCGTCGCATCACCTTTTACCAGAGGGTTAAGCGGCTGATATTGCCATTGTAGGGTAAGTAGTAGGCTAAAGTAGTAAATTGCCTGGCTCTGAGGATCGAAAGTATAAATCGATCTTTCCGGGAAAGACGAAAAATAAACCTGGCTGAATGCTGTGTCTTCAACCACGGGGCCATGGAGGCGGCCTGGGCGGTTATCCGAGTAGGGATAGGGATCCTCACATCGTGTTGGTGATTCCAGCATGCCGCTGTAGGTGCATTTGGTCGCATGTCCATCGGCGTGCAGGAGGAAGAGATCATTGTTGTATACCGCCATATCAATCACATCCTCCATGGGTGGAACCATATCACCGAAGAACAAGCGAGGTTGTTCGGTAACCTCCATATTCAGGTAAATCCACACGGCATTTACCTGGGGGTCCAGGACGTATAAATCTCCCCGGTCGAGGCTGATGGCAATCGGCTGGCCTAAACCCGTGTTGGGAGGGGCAAGGGTGGCGCTATAGGGTTTCCCACCCACCACGCAATACAGCAAATTACCGCTGGCATCCATCCCAAGCAGGCTGGCATTTTCATATGAGCCTGGCGGCAGCTCGGCGATGTCCATCAATGGGCCTACATTGATGGGTCCATTTGTTGGGCCACATAGGAAATCAGGATCAAGCTCATACCCCCTGGCGGTCAGAATAGCGTGGAACACACTGCCATTTGTTGCATTGAGTAGATACAGGTCAGTGGTGGTGGCAACGATGTGCGTGATATTTACACCGCTCTCCAGGCCGCCAACGATGGCTTGTTGATAATCGAGGCGTTTAACAGCATTCAAGGCATCCAGGCTGGAGGTGACCTGGGTACGCAGCGCTTTCGATTGGCTGGTGACAATGTAATCATCGGCCAGGTCCAGCTTGCCAAGGGCATTTTGCCATGCCAGGCGTTGTTCCAGCGGGTTCGAGAGCGTGCCGGCGTACTCTGCTGCTTCCACTGCCTGCTGGTAATAGACTGCACTTTGCTGGGTGAGGCCGCGCTTTAAAAAGACCATCCCGCCGATCACAGCCAGGATGATAGGAACGGCGATGGCAATGAACACCATGGCTGAGGGTGGCAAGCGCAGGACGTCGGCATCGGGTAGGAGGCTTTTCAACAGTCGCAGCAGCGCTGTGCTGATGGTCCCCAGGGCACTCCGCAGGGCGCGGAGCATTGCCTGGGTGACGGGGGCAAGGGTAGAGCGCAATGAGGCCAGGTAAATCAACCAGTGCGAGGGTTGCTGAATTGAGATGGCTTTCTCTGGTCGGATATTTTCCTGAAGGGTGCCAGCATATGATTCGGGGGTGGGTGGCACGGGTATGGAGGGTGTTTCCACCTGGGCTGGCACGGCATCCTGTATGGGACTGCCATTTGGTAGGGTTGCATCGGGGCGATGCATTGCCGGTCCGGTTTGATCCTCAAGGCCCGATTCTGGCTGAATTGGCTCTGGGAGTGAAACGCTCGAAGTGAGACCCAGCCTTTTATCTTCGGCAGGGCGTGGTATTTCCTGGGCGGCAGTTGCAGGCACGTTGCTGGCTGGCGCTTCTGGCTGGCCGGCTTCAGAAAGGTCAGGTGTGCGGCTTGCTTCTGCTCGGGGGCGCAGCAGCTTTAACTTGCCGCTGCCAGCCTGAGCCTGCACGATCACCGCATTGAATTCTGCCCGGCTGCCACCGCCAAGCTGCTGGCGCAGGCCATCAATCCCCTGTTGGGCGGGGTGCTTTATTGACTCAACGGTCCAGGTGGATGGCGCGATCGTCGAGAGCACCAGGTAGTCATCGGGAGACATTTTTACTTGCACAAAGCGGATGGGCATGGATCGACTGAGGCCAAGACCCCTCCCGGAGGTCTGCAAGTCATATAATGGCTGGGTTTTGTCTGGGGAAACCAGGAAGGCCTCCACCGCTCCACTCTGGGCCATGTATAACGTGTCAGCGCGCAAAGCCACCAGCAACAGCTGGCCCACGCCCTGGCGTCCCATGCTGGTGCTGCGCAGGTTGCGATCAAGCAAGAACAGGTTCAGCCCCTCGGCAATGCTGCGCAGTGCTGCCGTCAGGCTGCCCGAGGTTTTGTAGAACTTTTGGGCCAGTTGTACCAATAATTGTGAATGCGCCTCAGGGGAGAGAGGCGAGTTACCTGTCATGCTGAGGTATATCACTAGGTTATCGGCTTCGCGCCCCCTCGCCGTGTGGTGGGGAGGCGTAACCGCATAGAGATCGGGCAGTTCAAATTTATCGCCGTCTACCTGCCTTGCCAGGAATAATAGGTTGAGGTCAATGGATGAAGTCATATTGCACGATTATACTGGTAAAATCTATCCTGGATTTTACCACCAGGAGGAATTATGCACCTTGCCACCATCCGCACCCTGCCAGAATTAGCCAGCCTCGAAAATGAATGGGATAATTTGTCAGCAGTAAGTGCAAGTCATGTGCCGTTTTTACGCCACGAATATATTATCGCATGGTGGCAGGGTTTGGGCGGAGGGGAATGGTCGCACGGAGAATTGTGCGTGGTCACTGCTCGTGATGACCAGGCCAGGCTGGTGGGGATCGCGCCGCTTTTCATCACCGATAACCGCGAGGGTGAGCCGGCCTTGATGCTTCTGGGTAGCATCGAGATCTCCGACTACCTGGATATCATCGCCCGCCAGCAGGATATACCGGCATTTATGGAAGCCCTGCTGACCTACCTGGCCAGCCAGTCGTTGACTGCGGCAGGCCTGTTAGATTGGCACAACGTGCTGGAAAGTAGCCCAACCTTGCCCGCCTTGCAGGCTGCTGCTCAGAAGCTGGGCTGGAGCTATTCACAGCAGCCCTTACAGCATTGCCCTTACATCCCTCTACCGGCTGATTGGGAGAGATATCTTTCTGGTATTGATAAAAAGCAACGGCACGAGATACGCCGCAAGATGCGCCGTGCCAAGGAATATTACCTGCCCGTGCGCTGGTACTTTTGCCAGGATGGGTCTACCCTGGAGCGGGACATGGATGACTTTATGCAGCTGATGAGTTACGACGCAGATAAATCTAAATTTCTCACCCCTGAAATGCGTAAGCAACTGCAGGCCATCGCACAGGCGGCACACCGGGCTGGCTGGCTGCAACTTTCATTCATTGAAGTGAATGGCCAGAGAGCTGCCGGATACCTAAACTTCGATTACATGAATCACATCTGGGTATATAACTCGGGGTTTGATTTGCAGTTCAGCGAGTTGTCCCTCGGCTGGGTACTGCTGGGCAACCTGTTGCAATGGGCCATCGAAAACGGCCGCCAGTGCTTCGATTTTATGCGCGGCGATGAGCAATACAAATATCGTTTCGGGGCCATCGACCGGTTGGTGATGCGCCTTCAGGTGAGAAAATAAGCACTGCCCGGCTCAGATTAACCCAATAACCGCTAACCGAATATCCTGGGCATCCCCCAGCCACCAATGCGCACCGCCTCGGGCTTATCAGGCCAGATGCCCGGGATTTTCGTGCCGCACTTTGGGCAGTTGCCCGTTTCGGTGATCTGGTACTGGTGGATCACATAGCCTGTGCGCTCCACCAGTAGGGTCTGGCACTTGGGACAGTATGTGTTCTCGTATTCTCTCAGGCTGCCGGGCAGGTTTCCCGCATAGACGTATTTGAGCCCCGATTCCTGCCCAATTTCAGCTGCCCGTTGCAACGTTTTCGTCGGGGTGGGTTGGGACTCGGTCATCTTGTAATCGGGATGGAACGCAGTGACATGCCAGGGGATATCGGGCGATACTGAGGTGATGAAGCGCCCCGCATCCAGCAATTCTTCTGTGCTGTCGTTGAATCCGGGAATCACCAGTGTGACCACTTCAACCCATAATCCCAGCTCATGTGCAGCACGGATGGTGTCCAGCACGTTTTTCAGCACGCCACCCAGCTGCCGGTATTGCTTATCTTGCATGGTCTTTAGATCGACCTTATAGGCGCTGAGGTAAGGGCGCAGGTATTCCAGCACCTGGCTCGTGGCGTTGCCGTTGGAAACGTACACGCACCTGATACCCTGCTCGACCGCCAGTTTGAAGATGCTCACTGCCCACTCGGAGGTTATCAGTGGTTCGTTGTATGACGAGGCGATCACTGGCGCCCCCGCCCGCCTGGCAGCCAGCACCATCTGCTCGGGCGAGATACGCCGCAGGTAGCCGATGGATTCGTCGGCTGCTGGGTCGCGCAGGAATTGCGAGCTGACCCAATTCTGGCAATTGGCGCAGTGAAAATCGCACCCCAGCATACCGAAGGTGAGGGCATCGCTGCCGGGCAGCACATGATAGAAGGGTTTTTTCTCGATCGGGTCAGCCTGCAAGCCGGCCACGTATCCCCAGGGCACGCGCAGCTTGCCGCCCTGGTTGTAGCGCACCTGGCAGATGCCTCGCCGCCCCTCACGGATCAGGCAACAGTGGGCGCATGCATAACACCGCACGGCATTATCAGGTAGGGTTTCTGCCAGGTCCATGCTTTCAATGGTCATTTCATCTAAAATTTCCGCCACGGTTTTCATAGACATAACTCCTTAGCGATAATCCCATTATAATCATGTTTACATTAGGGATGAATCCAATGACCATAATCTTGAAGCTACCGATGAGGCCGGCATGCTGACCCTGGCGATCCAGGCGGGAGGTGAATCGCGCCGTATGGGCAGTGATAAAGCCCTGTTATCTTTCCTGGGCCAGCCACTGGTGGTGCGGGTGCTTAAGCGCCTGGCAGGCATCGCCGATGAGATCCTGGTCACCACCAACCAGCCGGAGAAATACCGCTTTTTAGGCCTCCCCCCCATCCCTGACCTGCTGCCTGGTATGGGGGCCCTGGGCGGTGTTTTTACCGCACTGAGCGCAGCCAACCACCCTTATGTGGCCATTGTAGCCTGCGATATGCCTTTTGCCAGCCCTGAGCTATTTGCCTATGAGCTGGCCACCATCCGGGAGGCGGGCGCTGACGTAGTTATGCCGCGCTCGCAGGTCGGCACCGAGCCATTCCACGCCGTTTATTGCCGTGATACCTGCCTGCCTCACGTGTGGCGTGCTTTGGAAGCAGGCAAGCGCCGGGTGGATGCCTGGTTCAAAGAGGTGAATATACGTTACCTGAAAGCAAGCGAGGTCGAGAAATATTCTCCCCAGGGATTAGCTTTTTTAAATATCAACACCATGGCAGAGCTGCAGGCGGCGGTGGAGCTGGCCCGGGAAGAATCTACTTAGAACCAGCTGTGTGAGCCTTGAGGTAAATTTGTTGACAAATTATGTTAAGTCGCCCCGAATTTATGCACCAAATGATTATAATAGAATCATCATGCAGTTGATCCCAATGAAAGGACAGCATTTCCACCAGGGACCCGATACGTGGAGCTAGCCTCGGCTCTCACGATATTCCCGCCGCTACGCACCGATCTGCCGGTTTTGCTGCTCCATAACCTTGATTGGTCATGGCCGCAATATGATATTGAACAATGCCTGGAATTTGCCGACGTGCTGTCAAGGGCGCTTCAGGATGCAGGTCACCCGGTGGAACAGGCGCGGCTGGAAAATGATCAGCTGCCCATTCTATTGAAAAAATATAACCCGGCTGATCTGATTGTTTTCAACTGGTGTGAAGAAGTGCCAGGCATCCTGCGCAGCAGCTGGATGGTGGCGCATGAGTTGGAGCACCAGGGATTCACGTATACCGGATCAGACTATCCCGCCCTGGTGTTAAGCCAGGATAAGCGCCGGGTGCAGCAAAGGTTGTCGGATTGCGGCGTTCCCACCCCGCAATGGAAGATATTCAATTCTACCGATGAGGTTAGATGGGAGGTCTACCCGGCAATCGTCAAGCCCGCATTTGAGCACTACAGCCTGGGGATTTCGCGCGAATCGGTGGTCGAAACGGAAATGGAATTGGTGCAGCGCGTGAGTTATATCCTTGAGGAGCATCAGCAGCCTGTGCTGGTGGAGGAGTTCATCGATGGGCGCGAGTTCCACGTGGGGGTGATTGGGAACGGCGAGTTGCTGATGCTGCCGCCCGCCGAGATCGACTTCTCGGTATTCGATGATATCCACGATCGCTTGTGCACCTACGAGGCGAACTTTGTCCCCGAGTCGATTGCCTACCAAAATTCTTGGGCCAGGTTGCCGGTTGAATTATCCTCCGATGAGCTGAGCCTGTTGGAGCAAGCCGTGCTGGGGGCATACCGCTGCACGGGCTGCCGTGATTATGCCCGCATGGATCTGCGCATGCGCGGTGGCAAGTTCTATGTTCTCGACGTGAACCACAATGCCGATCTCACCTCTGATAACAGCCTGGTCAAGGCAGCCGAGCTGGTGGGTTACCCTTACGGTTATTTCGCCAGCTTACTGATCAACCTGGCTGCTGAAAGGCACCCCGTGTTTGGTAACGGAACACATGCAAGGATCGCTTAGGCTTATCCGCCCAACCAAGCCCGAGGCAAACCCAACCTAAAATCTTAGCGCATTATAATTATCTCAATCACATACTGCATAAAGAAGGAGCTACTCATGCCTCTCGACCTGACAGTCATACGAGCGCAATTTCCGGCGCTGCAACACGATGCCATCTACCTGGATAACCCGGCCGGTACCCAGGTGGCACGCACGGTGCTCGACCGGGTGAGGGATTATCTGGTAGAGCACAACGCCAACCACGATGGTGCCTTTGCCACCAGCCGCGAGTCGGATGCGCTGGTGGAGCAGGCCCGCATGGAGGCCGCGGAGTTCCTCAACGCACCTGAGCCGCACGAGATTGTATTCGGCCCCAACATGACCAGCCTGACCTTCAACCTCAGCCGCTCACTGGCACGTACCTTCAACCCGGGAGACACCATTGTGGTCACCCGCCTGGATCATGATGCCAACATCACCCCCTGGGTGATGGCGGCCGAAGACCGCGGTTGCCAGGTGGAGTGGGTGGACTTCCACCCTGAGGACGGCACCCTGGATATGCAAGGGATGCAGGTCGCCATCGAAAAAAAGCCGCGGCTGGTGGCGGTGGGCTATGCCTCTAATGCGCTGGGCACGATCAACCCGGTAGAGAAGATCACCCGCTTGGCGCATGATGCCGGGGCGCTGGTGTATATCGATGCGGTGCAGTATGCCCCCCACGGGCCGATTGACGTCCAAAAATTAGGCTGTGATTTCCTGGTGTGCTCTTCTTACAA
>CAYLPS010000124.1:0-9542 GCA_964385625.1 uncultured Anaerolineaceae bacterium
TTCCGAGCGCCGCTGTCAGTTGTTAAAGAACTGTTGTTGCAGTGGAATCATTAATAGGATGCAATATTTGCTACTTGACTGAGCTGGTAAATAGCCCCATTATATCGATGTCGGCTGGTATTTAGTAATTTTTCGACTTGAGATCTATTAACCACCAGGCATGAAAATGGGAGGTACGCGAATTAGAATTAAGATCACCACCAAGGAACCAAGGATTTTTAAGCATTCAATCATCATACCTGACTTTTATTTACAAGGATTAGGGCCTCCCATTTTCAGATCAGATTAGGAATTCTTACTGGATTGTGGTTTGAATTGTTGGAATAGAATCGATCGAAATTACCCATGCAATCAAAGCAAGTTGAACATAAACATTAAGATCATGCTGCTTAGACAATGATGAAAGGAGGAAGTCCATGACTAGGCATGATCGGGGCTGTTGTACGCCGTTAGTCAGATAAACGGATCGCTTGTAATTCAGGATTACACCAACTTTGTTTTGCAGCGTATGATTCATCAAATTGGGTATCAATTTAATAGCTACGGGACATATTTCCTTGGTTCATACTTCGTGAACAATTCGCCCTGTAAAAGATGAGTGTACGTTAATTTCATACTAAAGCCCACAGCCCTCTCATAGAATATTAGCGATTGATCTACAAAAGGGTTGTGGGTATTTTTACAACTCTATTCAAAATATCGGTCCGATGAATATGTATTACTTTCTATGTTTTTTATTAAATCCACTGGTTTATCTCGCCGGCATTTTCTTATCCTGACTGTTGGTATTTCACCTCGAAGCGTCAGGCTGTACGCCATTCCACGGCTTATCTTTAGGATTTCAGCTACCTTCCTTCCATTTAGCAGGGTGTTAATTCTCAAGACATTATCCTCAACTTCCTTATCTTGTAACTTCTTTCCCTTGTACAATTTGATCTCCTTTTTTGTTTAGTTGCATCGAAATTTACTGATATAAATACTAATATACTCCTGCACCATAACGGTGAGGAAGGCATATTGCACCTTGATCCCAATTATTGGATTTAATCTTATGGTGTTGAAAATGAATCTAGGCAATCCATCAATATTAATTGCGATGGATTATGCCAAGACAGGGTGGGTCTACAATTCCTTCTTCATGCCATGTGCAACCGTGTGCAACGCGAAGTACTTGTCATGGTTAAAAATCGCCTTTTTACTGGTTTTTACCCCATTTTCTCGGATTTTACGGGGGTAAAAGCCGCTAAAGTAGGCCGCGGAGCTGGCGGACAGCCCCTCCCTCGCCCATCGCACTGAAGAGGCCGCGGGTTCGAATCCGCCGACAAGCGGCAGGTGACTCCGCCAGATTCACAAAGTTTACTATCTTTTCACCTGGGGGTGAATGTCCGTTGATTCTATTTAATTATAGCTAAATCGAGTATATTTCTTTTCTTGATAAAAGTCGATGGGCATATGTCCCGTGGAGATAGGGACATATGTCCCGCGTGGATAGGGACAAATGTCCCGAACATCCTTCGATACTCACTAAAGGTTCTTATGACTACTAAAGAAAATAACCTCAAGGTGAGCCAGCAGATCGTATTGATGGATATCGCTACCCCGATGACAATGTATTGTTATACCTTAATCGATCTGGGGGTGACTTTGTACGATATAGCAGATAACTACGGTCAGGGATTGAGAGAATAAATTCTGGGTAAAGCCTTGCATAGCCGTTGAGAAGGCATCATCGTGGCAACCAAGCGTGGGGAAGATTTAGTACCTGAGCAGGAGGATCCCGGGATTTTGAACGCTAATTTGGATGAGCAGAGATGCGAAGCCAGCTTCCATCGCCTGGGGATCGAATGCGTAGACCTGATATTCTTATCTAAGATTAAAGTCCCTGTCCTCCAATTGTGATATAAAAGACACAGGTCGGAATAGATTATCCTGCTAAGGGTGGAGCGAAGTGAAAATTCAGGTTTTTTGGGCCAGTGCACGTTGAACGATACAGAAAAGCCTACTTCTAAGGACCAGACAACAGTTGGCGTCCATGCCTGGCACTGGATCGAGCCCTGGTACCTGGCCTATGCTTTTCAGGGGGCCAGCGTGGCTGGCTTGATCCCTATTTTGATCCCATTGGTGGTCAATCAGGGCGGCAGTGTGGCCCAGGTGGGCCTGGTGATGGCAGGCGTTAATTTTGGCGGCCTGGCTGCTCCCCTGTGGGGCACGCTCGCTGATCGCTTCCGCCTGCACCGCTGGCTGCTGGTTGGCGGCTTGTTTTTGACGGTAATAGGCCTGGCCCTTTTCCCGTTCGTGCGCGGTTCCGGGCCCTGGCTGCTGCTGGCCCTCCTCCAGGGGATTGGCTCGGCCGGAGCGGCCACTGTGGCCAACCTGTTTGTAGTTGAAGTCCACCCGGAAGCTGAGTGGGACGAGCGTATCGGCTGGTTGCAAACCTTCTATGGCGCCGGCCAAGTGGCCGGGTTGCTGGTGGCTGGCTTTTTCAGCCAACCCGGCGTGGTGCGCACGGGGGTCTTTGTAGCCGCCGGGGTCACGTTGTTAGCCGGCCTCGTCGGCTGGCTGACCACACACACCCCGCCACGCCCAGCAGCGGCCAAACCAGTCATGAGGCATCCCGTCAGGACCGGGGAATGGACGGTGGGTTCTCCGCAGCGCCTGTTCCATCACGTTTCAGCGGAAGTGATCACGGGCATGGGAAGACTGTTGCGCTCGTCATTCGGCCTGTTCTTGCTGGTCTGGCTGCTGACCTTTAGCGGCACGGCAATCATTTTTTCGCTTTATCCCGTCCTGATGCAAACTCAATTTGGCGTGGCGCCGGAGGTATCTTCACCGGTTTTCGCTGTGGCCGCTGGCATCGGGCTGTTCCTGTATTCGCCAGCTGGCAGCTGGTCGGCTCGGCTGGGCACGCGGCGGGTGATGCTGGTAGGTTTTGCCATCCGCCTGGCCGCCGTGCTTGGCATCCTAGTGCTGGGGCTGACCCACCCCGTAAGCCTGAGCTGGCTGGCTTTGCTGGGTTTCGTTCTGATCGTCCTGGCCTGGTCGTTGTTGAGCGTCAGCAGCACGGCCCTGGCGGCGGCCTTGTCGCCAGCCGGTGAGGGCGCCGGGCTGGGGTTGTTCAATGCGGTCACAGCCCTGGCGGGCGTGCTTGGGTCGCTTCTCGGCGGCGCCATTGCTGGTCAGTCCGGTTTTCCGGCTGCCCTGGCCCTGGCCCTGGTGGCAATCTTGATTGGCTTTGTCATTTTCATTATCGCCAGAAATTTGCGCGAGAAAGGGAGTTAATTGAATGAAAGCGATATCCATCGTTCCCCAAACCACAACTGTTCATCTGGCAGATATCCCGGAGCCGGCTATTTCGGCTCCTGATGAGATCAAGCTGCGCATCCTGGCCGTGGGAATTTGCGGTACCGACCGCGAAGAAGTTGAGGGAGGCCGGGCCGATGCCCCCGCCGGCCAGCCAGAGCTGGTGATTGGCCACGAGATGTTTGGCCAGGTGGTCGAAGTGGGTAAAGCTGTCACCCGCGTCCTGCCCGGAGACCTGGCCGTCTTCACCGTACGGCGCGGCTGCGGCTTGTGCCTGCCCTGCCTGATGAACCGTTCGGATATGTGCCACACAGGTAAATACCTGGAACGCGGGATTAAAGGCCTGGACGGCTACCAGTGCGAGTACGTGGTGGATAAAGAGCAATACGTCGTCCGCATCCCCAACGAGCTGGAAAAAGTCGGTATGCTGTGTGAGCCGTTGTCGGTGGCCGAAAAGGCTATTGATGAGGCAGTCCGCATCCAGGTGGCGCGCCTGCCGGACGCCCCTGCCCGCCCGGATTGGCTGCATGGCCGTCTGTGCCTGGTGGCGGGGTTGGGCCCAATCGGACTGCTGGCGGCGCTGGTGCTGCGCCTGCGGGGTGCCTCCGTGTTCGGTTTGGACATTGTTGATGAAGACTCTACCCGCCCGCAGTGGCTCGAAAAGATCGGCGGTAAATATCTGGATGGCCGCAAAGTCAAACCCGACCAGGTCGACAACCTGATCGCCCCGATGGATCTGATCTTTGAAAGTACCGGGGTGGCTTCGTTGGAATTCAACCTGTTGGATGCCTTGGCGCCCAATGGCCTGTACGTTCTGACCGGCATCCCGGGCGGCGACAGGCCGCTGGAGATCCCCGGTTCGCAGCTGATCCGCCAGTTGGTGCTGGGTAACCAGCTCCTGGTGGGCAGCGTCAATGCCGCCCGTGACCATTACCAGATGGCGGTCGACGACCTGGTAGCTGCCAGGCTCCAATGGGGCAATCTGGTCGAAGAATTGATCACCCACCGCTATCCATATGCAGATTTTATGTCTGCCCTGGGCCTGCACCCGGAAGGTGAGATTAAGGTGGTGGTGGAATGGGCGAATCGCAAATAATGCATTTTTCAGGCTATATTTTCGCTGCGCCTGCGGCAAAAATGTAGCCAGCTACGAGGAATCATATGTCTAATCTAACTGTCGCTCCTGGTGCTCCCGGCATCCCCGCCCGCTGGACTTCCAGCGCAAAAAGTGGGGTTGGCACGTCTTTGAATCTAGCCAGCCGGGTCTGGTTTACCCTCAGTCATGGGATATTCAACGAAATCTATTATCCTCGCCTGGATACGGCTTGCGTGCGGGATATGGAGATGCTCGTCACCGATGGTCAGGATTTCTTTTCCGAAGAGAAACGCCACACCCATTCAGAAGTTCAGACTCTGGCAGCTAATGTGCCGGGTTACCACCTTAACAACACCTGCCAGGAAGGACGCTTCCTGATCGAGAAAGATATTTGGGCCGACACGCGGCGCGATGTCGTCCTCCAATACACTCACTTTGTCCCCTTGAAGGGCAAGCTGGAGGACTATCATCTGTACGTGCTCCTTGCGCCGCACATTGAAAATCACGGCGCCGGAAACACAGCCTGGGTGGGTGATTACAAGGGAAGGCCGATGTTATTTGCCAGCCGGCAGGCTATCGCCCTGGGCTTGGCTTGCTCTGCGCCCTGGCTGAAGCGCTCGGTGGGATTCGTCGGTTTTTCCGATGGCTGGCAGGATCTGGACCAGCACAAGCAGATGGAATGGGAATATGGCCTGGCTGAAAATGGTAATGTGGCCTTGATTGGAGAGATTGACCTCAAGGCCAGCTTGGGCAGCTTCGTCCTGGCGTTAGGTTTTGGCTACAATGATGCCGAAGCCGGTCAGCGGGCCCTAGCCTCGCTGTATGAGGGTTACGAGGTCACCCGCCAGCGTTACATCGATGAGTGGCATTCCTGGCAAAAATCGCTGCTCGACCTCAGGCCCAAAGAGCAAGTAGCAGTTCACAGCTCTGCGCCTAACCTATACCAGATGAGCACTGCCGTCATGCGGATCCACGAGTCGAAGCGTTTCCCCGGCGGGCTCGCTGCCAGCCTGTCTATTCCATGGGGTTTTGCCAAGGGGGATGATGACCTGGGTGGTTATCACCTGGTGTGGCCGCGCGACCTGGCAGAAATGGCCGGCGGGTTGCTGGCCGCCGGTGCGCACGAGGATGCCCGCCGGGTCCTGTGGTATTTGCGCGTGACGCAGGAAGAGGATGGTCACTGGCCGCAGAACATGTGGCTGGATGGCCAGCCTTATTGGGGCGGGATCCAGATGGATGAAACTGCCTTCCCGATCCTGGTGGTGGAGCTTGCACGGCGCGAAAAAGCCATCAACGAGGATGAAGTCAGGGAGTTATGGCCCATGGTGTGCCGGGCGGCCAGTTTCGTAGTTCAAAATGGCCCCGTTACACAACAGGATCGTTGGGAAGAAGATCCCGGCTATTCTCCCTTCACCCTGGCGGTAGAGATCGCCGGGTTGCTGGCGGCGGCCGATATGGCCGACTTCAATCACGAGCCGGATGCAGCCAGCTTCTTTCGGCAGACGGCAGACGCCTGGAATGACTGCATTGACCGCTGGATCTACGTGACCGGGACAGACCTGGCCCAGCAGGTTGGGGTTGAAGGCTATTACGTGCGCGTGGCTGCACCCGATACATCTGGGGCGTCCTCTCCTGCCCAGGGTTTCGTGCCCATCAAGAATCGCCCGCCAGGCCAAAGTACGGAGCCGGCGGCTGCCATCGTCAGCCCGGATGCGCTGGCCCTTGTGCGCTTTGGCCTGCGCGCCGCCGATGACCCGCGCATTCTGAATACGATTAAGGTAATCGATGCCTTGCTCAAGGTGAAGACACCGAATGGTCCTGCCTGGCATCGCTACAACGACGATGGCTATGGTGAGCACGAGGACGGCGGTCCGTTCGATGGCACCGGCACTGGCCGAGCCTGGCCTCTGTTGACGGGTGAAAGGGCCCACTACGAGCTGGCCGCCGGTCACATGGACGAAGCCGTGCGGCTGCGCAAAGCCCTGGAAGCCTTTGCTAACGAAGGCGGCCTGCTGCCCGAGCAGATCTGGGATGCGGAGGACATTCCCGAACGGGAGCTATTTTGCGGCCGGCCTTCTGGCTCGGCAATGCCGCTGGGCTGGGCTCACGCCGAATACATCAAGCTGCTCCATTCGCTCAAAGACGAGCGCATTTTCGATCTGCCGCAGGTAACTGTACAGCGTTACCTGGTCGATAAAGTTACCGCTCCTTTTACCATCTGGAGTCCCCAAAACAAGGTACACGCTATCTCCGCCGGCAAGAATCTACGTGTCGAAGCCACGCAGCCCTTTGCCCTTTCCTGGACCGCCGACGGCTGGAAGACCAATACCAGCACCCCTTCTACGAACAGCGGGCTGGGCGTAAACCTGGTTGACCTGCCTGTCGCCAGCCGGGGCGCGGGCAGCACGATCTCGTTCACCTTTTTCTGGCAGGATGAAAACCGTTGGGAGGGCGTAAATTACGATGTAAGCATATCGTAAGGGACGACACGCTGGTCGTCGCTTACAAAATAAGATCACGCGTTGAGTTGTCACGCAGAACTTCCCTGTTATAACAAGGTTATGCGTAGGACGGACCGATGTGCCTGCCCCTTATTTGAATTTATCCTTGAGCAGCCCTAGCCAATCAAGAAACGTAAGACCAGGTCTGGAAATTGTAAAAAGAGAGCTGGAGGCGAAACTATCATCCAAGGAAATTGAGGCTGCTCATCGCTGTGCTAAAGGACAGGATCTGAACGAGCTGATTAATCAACTGCTGGGGAGGACTTGAGCTAATATTGTGATGGAAAACCCACCTAAGTTATCAAAGAAATCCTGGATGCCGGATTAACGACATGATTCCTTTGAATTTGCTGCTGGTAAGAGCCAACCCGCATCGCGAGACGCTGTTTTCGATTCTTATGGATTAGATACTACTGCGAAGAAAAGTATTAAGAGATTTGTTGTAATACACGCAACCTTAATCATAAAATCGCTTTATAAATATCCCCCTTTGGACAGAGCTGCGGTCCGTCGATCAATGTTTTATCCCGCGGGTACGACACGGGTACAATTGGGTACTAATACGCTGAAATAGCCTGCAAGGAGCGCAGCGAGTTGACTGTTGATATTGGGCGATATTAGACGTAAAATACTGCTTTTTTCACTTTTTCCCCTGCATTTTAATCCAAAGCATCGAAAAGGTAGTTGATTCGTTCATTGCAAAAACATTTGTTCAATCTCAATGAATGGATGATTCTTAATTATTTGTTTGACCTTACTATATGCTTTCTGAACAAGGAAAGCGATACGTAGAGTTGAGTGATTCAATCAAAGGATGATGAAATGCTCATACGGGCTAGTAGGAGGCGAATCTACTAGGTACCAAACCGTTGACAGGATTTTTACGGCTCATCTGATGTACTCTCCACGGCTCTCGATAGATGTATTGGGGCTGAAACAGTAGTCCATCGGACGGGACAAACGTTTTTCCTCATTCATCCTGATATACCATTGGTTGAGGGTAACTGCAGGGGGGATTCCTTTCGCGCCGCTTCACACTCGCTTCGCTCGGTGCAGGCGCGCTGACAAATCCCCAAATGCGGAATTTTTGGTTAGCGGATTTCAAATTCTTTTATTAATTTCTTCTCTTTTCTTCTTTCGATATATGCCCTGATTTTTATATACTTTTCAATGCCTGATCCAAGCAATTTCTTCTTTAATAGCTCATCTACCTGGAAAAGACCGGCAGAATTATTCATCAGGATATTGATTTGGATGGGAGTTTCTTCCCCTTCTTCGATCTCCACTTTATCGATGGCTGCTGCCGAAATAGAATAAATATCGACGTATCCGGCCTCATACGGAATCCTTGATCGTCCCTGGCTGATATCCAAAGCATCTGCCACACGTACGATTCCCGCTTCGATGGTATTAGGCTTACCTCCGCTACGATGGGCAATGATTGCATGCAGAACTTCAGATGTGACAATCGTTCTCTCTTCAACCGGCATGAACTCGAGGATCTGGTGCAAGAGGTTGTTAGCTAAAAACAGGCTGAATTCCTCATGTCCTTCACGGTTGATAGACATCCCCAGGTCATGAAATAAGCTGGCCAGCAGAATGACTAATTCGGCGTATTCATGCGGCAGGCCGAAATATTTCGTAATCGACATTTCGACATCATTCTTTTGAAGGATCCGGCCCAATCGAAGTGCGATGTTGGCGACGATTTGAAAATGGACCGGCCCATGGTCGCTCATCCCTAACCGGTCGATCGCATTAATGTTGATCACCTTCCAAAGCGCGTGTACTTCCTGGTTATTGTTGATAATTTCCAGGACTTTTTCGAGGATTTTATTACCAAGAATGGGTACATTAATCTTTCGTGGTGGGGAGGTCTTGGGAGTAGGAGGAGTGGATGTCATAAATGCCTACATTTCTATTGTTTTATACAATGATTGAGCTGGATTTTCCCGTTCCATACGTTCTATTATGTATACCATAATTTACCCCCGCCTGCGGTCGATATAAAGAGAGATTGGATAGACGCAGCACCCTTGCCTACCCAAAAACAAAAACTCTTTTACCGAATAAACAATTTCAATGGGTTCGTAAAATCCTGCTGCCTGAGACCTTATCGCTGCTGGCAAGCGAACCAGCAAGCGTGATTCACATCAATGAGAGCATTGGTTTTTCTATTTTATCCTTCTACGATGGGGATTATTTCATTTTTTTTAACTCTGGTTAAAAATAAAGTGGAGTGTGCGTCAGGAATACCTTCCCCCAATGGATAGGGCTGCGGACCGCCTTTCAACATTTCATTCTGCGGGAGCAGCGCGGGCACAGTTGAGTATAGTTATGCGTAAACAGCGTGTCGATTTTTGGCGATAGCAGGCGTAAGAGACGTCTATTATTCATTTTTCCCCTGCATTTTTATCCGTCGTGCTAAAGAGAGCGCGAGTTTGAATCCGCCGGCAGCGCCTGAAGGCAGGCGATAGGGACCCCGCCCGGTCCACAATACTTCGTACCTTGTCCAGTCGCTAACGTTTTTCTAATTTCTAATGGTAATCGTGGAATACCACTCCTTATCGGGTGAAATTTCATTGCTCCTTTCCCCCCTTGGAGACCTGATAGAGTCCAATGTTTTTATTCAATTGTGAATAATA
>CAYLPS010000125.1:0-9499 GCA_964385625.1 uncultured Anaerolineaceae bacterium
GGGTCTACTCACCTCTTCTGCGTTTACCCCATTGCCACCTGTGCTCTTCTTCTGCTATAACCCCGCGCCCTTAGAGCCTCCCCTGCGAATTACACCTGCTGCACCTGAGAACCTCCCCTACCAAAAAATGTTTGCACGTACTCCCATCCCCATTTCTGAACCTTCCAGCGTTATGCTGCTATTTCTATCCAGTATACACGATCAGGTGGCCCTGTGCATCCACTTCCACCCGCAGGCTGTCGAGCGAGCGCGAGGCCGGGCCGTTGCGCAGGCTGCCATCGGGCAGGTAACGGCTGCCGTGGCACGGGCAGGTGAAGCCCTCCTCGCTTACACTCACCGTGCAGCCCAGGTGCGGGCACACCAGGCTCAGGGCGCGAAATCCCCCCTCGTCGTGGATCACCAGCACCGCTGCGGAGGTCGCCACGCTGCGCGAGCCCGGCGGGTAATTTTCCACCGGCCCCAGGTCCACCTGGCTGGGGCTGCTGGGCTGGCTTCCGAAGCTGATGAACCGCCCCAGTGCCCCCAGGCCCAGCAGCGCCGAGCCCGCCAGGCTGCCTTTCACCAGCCAGCTCACAAAGCTGCGCCTGGTGATAAGCTTATCTTTCGACGGAGTGGCATTCATGGCATGTATTTGAAGCCTGCTGGGTGGGGTCCTGCTGGCAGGCGCTGCCCATCACCGGGTTGAAGGTGAAGCGTTCTCCATTGGGCTTCGAGAACAGCTCGTAGCTGGGCAGGCCGCCATTTTCGCCCGGCATCACCCGGATGTTCCACAACGGCTCGCCCTTGTCGGTCACCAGGATTGTGTCGCCCATCTGCAGGTCGATCACCGGGTTGAGGAAGGCCATGCGCAGTGCCAGCTCGTCCTCGCTGGAGATG
This sequence comes from uncultured Anaerolineaceae bacterium, assembly GCA_964385625.1. Taxonomy (GTDB): domain Bacteria; phylum Chloroflexota; class Anaerolineae; order Anaerolineales; family UBA4823; genus FEB-25. Next base: position 877 of record CAYLPS010000125.1, read on the forward strand.
GTGTGGGTGAGCGGCAGGCTGTCGGGCGTTCCGTGGCACGTCTGGCACTGGACGTACTCGGCTTCCTTCTCATTGTTGTAGATCTGCCCGTCGCCCATCACTTCCTGGCGGGTGTGGCAGTCGGTGCAAGCCAGGGTGTACTCGCACTGTGTGAACTGGGCGATCGGCTGGTAATAGGCATGCAGCCTGTCGCTGGGTTCGTCTATTCGGGCGTGGAACTGCATGTCCGCCAGGCTGTAATTGCCCTGGTTGTGGCATGCATTGCATTGCGTATAGTCTATAGATGTGGTCAGGCTGTGCACCAGGCTGCTGTCGCTCGCAGGGGCGGTGCTGTGGCACGCTGCGCAGCCCGTCCAGCGGTTATACACCTCTCCCGTCATCGGTTGGGCTGAAAGGTGGCAGGTGAGGCAGTTGCTGCCGAATTGCTGCAGCATGGGCGAGGTTTCTGTGGAAGGGTCGAAGGCTGATAAGCCATCGATGGCATAGATGCCCTGGTGGGGGGTCAGGTCGGGCTGGGCGCCGAAGGTGTAGCGCATCTGGGCGATCGCCCCCGCATAGGTGGCTTGCAAGCTGCTGGTCACCCGCTGGATGTGGTCTCGGTCTGCCAGGGCGCTTCCGCTGTGACACATCTCACCCCCGCACGATGCCTCCACCACAGTCAGGTCGGAGGGGTTGGCCTCGCCGCGCATGCTGCTGTGTGCCAGGTTAGCATCCAGTGCCAGCGGCTCGCCTCCGTGGCACAGCACGCAGCCGAAGGTCTCCACCGGGTGCGACGGGCTGATCTCGGGGAGGTCGGCGTGGCATGTCAGGCAATACTCGGTCTGCCCGGTAAGGCTGGGGGTTATGGCCAGCGGTGCCAGAGCATGGCTCTGCTGCCAGAAGGCAAGCCCGGCAACCACCAACAAGACGAACGAGGCCAGCAACAGGGATCGGTGCATCTCAGTGTGCCAGGCCCAGCAGGCTGAGCAGCACGATGGCGGCGCTGAGAGCAGCCACCATCACCTGCATGTTGCGCCCGCCGCGCGGGAACCAGCGCCCCAGCTCGTCTACAGAAAGCCGCTGCGGTGTGATGTAGGGCACCAGTGCCAGTAGCAGCAGGGCGCCCAACGGCGCCAGCACACCGTACACGAATGGGTCTCCCAACCTGAGCAGCTGCTGCACCCACAGGAAGAACCAGGGAGCGCGGCTCTCGAGGGGTAATGCCGCCCCGCTTTGGATGGCAGGCGCCAGGGGTGCCGGTACCAGGATGGCCAGCCCCAACAGCACGATCCCCGCCCATAGCATGGCCAGGCCTTCGCGGCGCGCCAGCTCCTTGCGCGTGATGCGGCTGGTGTCGCCTCGCGCTTGGGGCGGTGGTAACGCGATGCCCCCATCGCGGCGTACGCGGAAGATGTGCCACACCAGCAGAATGAGCAGCACCAGGGTGAGCCCGAACAGGTGCCAGGCGTAGAAGCGGATCAGCGTGCTGGCGCCCACCTGGCTGCCTCCCACCACGGCGAAATACAGGCCGCCTCCCACCACCGGGATCGAGCGCACCAGGTTCGTGCCAGCCACCAGCGCCCAGTGCACGCCCTCGTCCCAGCGCAGCGCGTAGCCGGTAAAGTCCATCAGGATGCAGGTCACCAGCAGCCCCAGCCCCAGCAGGTAGTTGAGGCGGCGCGGTGCCTTGTAGGCGCCGGTGAACACCACCCGCAGCAGGTGCAGGGCTGCCGCCAGCACCAGCAGCTGCGCCGACCAGTAGTGCAGGTTGCGCACCAGCCAGCCGAAGGGCACCAGGAAAGCCAGCTGCTGCACCGATTTGGCAGCCTGGTCGGGTGTGGGCAGGTAGTAGAAGGTCAGCAGGATGCCTGTAACCCCTGCCACCAGAGTCATGAATACCGCCAGCCCCCCGGCTGCCAGGCTATAGCGCAGGCGCGCCTGGGCCGCAGGGATGGTGGGTGGGTGCAGGTGATCGTAAAACGATGGGCGCATGGCAAGGTTGAGAGCAGCCCTCCTGTGTGATACCTGGCGGGAGGGGGCGAATAATGATCAGTCTCCGCTGTTGGCCGGCGCCTCCTTAAGCGCTTCGTGCTCACTATCGAACACGGGCAGGTATTTCACCGCCAGGCCGAAGGCCAGGATGCCAGCTGAGAAAATGCCAAGCGACACCGAGACCTCTGGCAGGGTGGGGAGGTAGCGCACGTTACTCATGAATGTGGGCAGGTAGGTTAGCGGGTCGGGATGCCTCACAGCAAACCAGCTGACGTTGAAGCGGTTCAAGATCATGCCGAGTAGTAAAATCACCGCCCCCAGTAGCATCCGGTTGGCACTTTCTCGGTTCTGTTTGAAGGCAAACCAGGCGATGGGCACCAGGGCGCTGAGGATGATCTCTAACCAGAACAGGAGGCTCATCGTTCCGCTGGTGAACAGTGAGTTCAGCTCGCCGCTGTAGGCAATCTCGCCGAATTTGATGGCCAGGTACACGATCAGCACGATGGGGATGGCTTTCGCCAGCTTGGCCAGCAGCTTGGATTCCAGGCCGCGCTTGAAATAGCGCGAGCTCAGGGATGATTCCAGGATGATCATCCCCAGCCCGATGGCCAGTGCCGAGATGAAGAAAAGGATGGGCAGGATCGGTGTCCACCACAGTGGGTGCAGCTTGGCCGGCTGGATGAGCAGCAGCGAGCCCAGGGATGATTGGTGCAGCGTGGAAAGCACCACGCCCAAGATCACGAAGGGGATGATGAACTTGTGGATGAATTGGGCAATCTTATTCAGCCTGATGCCCTCGAAGACCACCGGCGAGAATTCGATGGCCAGCACTGTGAGGTAAGACATCACGCAGATGCCGATCTCAAGCAGCACGGAGGTATGGTTCCAGTGGATCATCATGTACCAGATGCGCTCGGGGTGACCAAGGTCAACCAGCAGGGCTACTGCCACCATGATATAACCTAGAAAAGCGGTCAGCACCGAAGGACGCAAAAGTGGCTTGAACTCGTCGATGTGCAGGATATACACCAGCCCCGCCATCAGGAAACCTCCGCTGCTTATGGCCACTCCGGTAAACAGGTCAAAGCTGATCCAGAACCCCCATGGATAGGAGTAACTCAGGTCAGAAATGGCGCCGATGCCGAATGCATAGCGGATCATGGAGACGATGAAGGCAATGCCCATCAGCGTCAGCAGAATCCACGCCAATGGGCTCAGTTTGAAACGCAGGCGGGGGGTAACGGTAAGGTCCAGTTTCATTTTTCATCCTCCGCAGTGCCGTCTGGTGCGCTTGCATCCTGGTTGTCCTTGAGCTTGTGGTACAGGCCAACCCCGGCAGTCACACCTGCCAGCACCGCTCCCCAGCTCAGCGCAAACGGGATGGTGATTCCCATCACCTGCTCACTGACCGCATTGACCGGCGTCTCGGGCAGGGTGGGCAAGCCCAACTGCTCGAAAGGCACGTGAGACAGGATCAGGTATGATGTGCCGCCGTTCTCGAACTCACCGTATACATGATTGATGTAGCGGTCGGGGTGGGCGGCAATGCGCTCGTGAGCGATCTTCAACAATTCATCGCGGTCGCCATAAACCAGCGCGTCGGTGGGGCAGGTGGCCACACAGGCTGGTTCCTGCCCGATATCGATGCGCTGCGGGCAGAAGGTGCACTTGTCGATGAATGCCCCCTCGATGAGGCCCTTATCGTAATCGAAGTGTGGCACCCCAAAGGGGCAGGCATTCATGCAATAGCGGCAGCCGATGCACACCTCCGGATTGTAAATCACAGGCCCGTCCTCGCGCTTGTGATAAGCGCCCACCGGGCAGGCGGACATGCAATCGGGGTGCTCGCAGTGCATGCAGTGGTATACCATGGAGGCGCGGGTGAGGTTGGGAAATTCACCCATCACCCCCAACCCTGCCACCCAAATGCGGGTCTTGTCCATCGGTATCTGGTTCTCGACGCTGCATGCCACCATGCAGGCGCGGCAGTCGATGCATCGCGTGGCATCGAAGATATATGCGTGATGTTTGATCTGAGACATAACGATACCTCTACGCCTTTTTTACCTTCACGAATGTCTGGGTGAGCGCCTGGCCACCACTGATGGGGTCGGTGTAAGTTTCGTGCAAAACCGAATCGCTCGCCCCGATGCCGAAAGCCGTGGTGAGCCCTTTGGAAAGGTGCCCATAGCCGGGTGTCAGGTATACGCAATCGGGCCGGATGGCCTCGGTGGCAAGCAATTTGATGTGCACGCCACCCACCTTGCTGGTCACTTCCACCCAATCTCCATCATTCAGGTTAAGGCTGGCAGCAGTTTTCGTATTCATCCACAGGCGTGGCTCATCGGAATACTTGTGTAGCAGTTGGTTATTCTGCGTGCCGAATTGAGTCTGTTGGGCCACCTTGCCGGTGAGCAGATAAAACTCGCCTTCCGAGGGTCTGGGCGGCTCCTCCCAGGTGGGCCAGGGTGAGAAACCAGCATTCGCCAGGGTTTCGGAGTACACTTCGATCTTCCCCGAGGCGGTGTTGAACACGTACCCTTCCGGTTTCTCGACGGCAGGCAAGACGGCATATCCCTTTGCCCTGGTTTCTTCGAGGCTGGTATTCAAGGGCACCAACTGCTGGCGGATGTAATCTTCCTCGTCGGCATATTGGAAGTAATCACCCAGGCCCAGGCGCTCGCCAAGCTGCTTGTAGATCCACAGGGCAGATTTGGCTTCACCCTGAGCTTCCACCACCGGCTGTCGCAGGTATGCTTTACCTTCCAGTGAAACGAGCGGGTCGTAGCGCTCCAGGTACGAGGCTTCCGGAAGGATCACGTCTGAAAACCAGGCGGTGTCATTCATGATGATATCCACCGTCACGATGAAGTCCATCTTATTGAAGGCTTGCAGGGTTTTCGAGCGGTCGGGCAGTGAAAGGATGGGGTTTTGCCTCGAGATGAACCAGCCATGCGCCTGGTAGGGCTGCCCGGTGATGATGGCATCCCGCAATTCCTGGAATACGCCCAGCTTCAAGGGCACCAGCGGGTATTTCCACGGGGTGCCGTCCAGCCGCAACGCCGAGATGCGCGGGTAGGCAGGCTGTGGGATCCTGCCCAGGCCTGTATCCTCAGCGGTTACATCCGCCGAAAGGCAGCCGCCCGGGGTGAATACATTCCCGCTCAGGGCATTCAGGGTGGCAATGGCGCGCTCGGTTTGGAAGGAGTTGGTGAAATTGGAGGTGCGCCATCCTGGGTGGGCCAGAGCATTATGCCTGGCCGCAGCGTATTCCCGGGCAATGCGCTCGATGTCCGCCGCAGGCACGCCGGTGATCTGCTCAGCCCACTGGGGCGTATAGCTGCTCATCGCTTCCTGGATGTCATCACAACCGAGCACATATTGCCTGACGAAATCGCAATCGGCCAGCTCGTTGCTGACGATCACGTTGATCATCGCCAGCAGGAAAGCCGCGTCGGTGCCGGGGCGGATGGGTATCCACTCGCTGGCCTTGGAGGCTGTTTTTGTGTAGCGCGGGTCAAGGTACACCAGCTTGGCACCCCGGTCAATGGCCTGCGATAACTGGGATGTCTCTGAGGTGGAGATGGCTTCCATCAGGTTGCGGCCAACCATCAGGATGTATTCCACGTTGTCGTATTCACGCCCCGGCTCTTCGATGCCATAGGTCAGCAGGAAGGCGGTGATCATGGCGTTGAAGCACAGGCTGCGCTGGGTGCCGTAATTAGGCGAGCCGAATGCATACAGCAGGTTCTCGAATTGCACCTGGCTCAGATTGTGAGTGGACGAGAAGACCATGGCTTCAGGGCCATACGTATTCTTGATATTCAGCATCTGGCTGGCGGTGAGGTCGAGGGCTTCTTCCCACGAAGCCTTGCGGAAGCGGCCCTCCCCGCGCTTGCCCACGCGGATGAGCGGTGAAAGCACCCGGTCGGGGTCGTAGGTATTCATCAGGCCCGACTGCCCGCGCGGACAAAGGTTGCCGCGTGAGTGGGGGTGCTCGGGGTTGCCTTCCAGCTTCACCACCCGGCCATCTTTGACCTTGGCAAGCAGGCCGCAGCGCCAGACGCACATCTCGCACATACTGGGAATATAGCCGTCGCCAGCTGCGTTCAGCTGCCCGGCTTCGCGCGCCGCCTGGGCCACGCTGGGCGGGATGAACTTACCTGCCGCCAGTGCCGCCGAAGCTGCCGTGCCAAGCTTGAGAAAGTCGCGACGTGACAGGTTTTTTTTCATCATCGTTCCGCCGTGGCTTATCTCTCTTTCCTCTTCAGCCCAGCGCGCTCGATCAGGTAGAACAAAAAGAGCGAAATCAGGGCGAACAGGACTATGAAAAGGAAGGTGCTGACCTTCCATAACTCAGTAAGGATCACGTTGCCATAGTTGGCCATCGAAGAGATCACCGGGAACACCTGCTGGTAGGTGATACCGAAAATGACCGCTCCTGCCAGGAAACCCAGCACACCGGGGATCAAATAATCGAGCTTGCCTTCGCCGCTCCCGGCGGCGCAGGTGCCCGGTCAGTACCCGGTGAGAGCCATGCCCACCCCAAATAGAAGCCCGCCAACCAGGTTACCCACCACGTAGGTGGCAGGGATATTGGGGAAGGTGAGCAGCCCCAGGGCGCGCAGCGAGAATAATCCGATCATGGCCACGGTAAGGGCAGTCATGATGAACTGCAGGACGGCCATATCGGTGAAGCGGAAGATGTTGACGATTTTATGATACCTGGTGAGGCCGGCTTTATTCAGCGAAAAACCGAAGAAAACCCCCAGCACCAGTGCGATGATCAGCGTGCTCATTCTAGTACCTCCTGCGGTAGATGACCCATGCCGTGATGATGCCGGAGGCGAACATGCCTCCCATAAAGATGAATGCAGCCGGCGCAATCAGCATGCCCCCAGAGATCACCAGCCCGCTGGTGCACCCACCAGCGATACCGGCCGCATATTCCAGGATAATGGCGCCCAGAAAGGCCAGCAGCCAGCGTTTCCACACCTGCGGGCCGAAGATGCGCTTCCACTGCGCATCGCTGTTGGTGGCCCCTTTTTTGCCCCACATGAGCGTGCCGCTGGTGGCAGCACCGATCATCCCGCCGAAGAAGATACCCACCAGCATCATCACACCGTAAGTGATGCCCGGGGGCATAATGAAATTAAAATACAGGTTGTCGAACGCTTTGGGGGCGATGGCTTTTCCGATCATCCCCGCCAGGTTCTCGAAAGCCCCCGAAGCGCCCAGCAGGTTGTTCGAGAGCCACACGGCTGCAATCGCCACCACGCCAAGCAAGATCCCTGCCACATACGGAGACCAGGTTTCTCTATGGATATAATCCAGGATAGTTTTCATATTATTCTTCACGCTCCTCATCAGTGATCACTGCATCCATTAAACCAAGTACCTTCTCGGCTTTTTTAGGGTTTTCCAGCACCCTTGACAGGGTTTTACGACCGGCTGAGCTCACCCTGGAGATGCGCGGCAGCATGTCAACGGCATCCGCCGGGTATTCCCCTTCCACTTTCTTGGTCTCCCCGAATGACAGCTTCACCAGCTTCTCACGCATGGCCACGAACCCCCCGCCGCCGATGGCAACCACTCCGATCAGTCCTGCCAAGATGATGTTGCCCCAATTGATCGGCTTTTTGCCCAGCACGATCTCGTTATATCGCTGGGTGTAATCCACCAGGTTCGGGTCGTCCACTGCCAGCTCGGCCCCGCTCAGCACACAGGGCGAAGCCGTGAGAGTGTTTGTGGTAACGGGCGTCGTTGCGGCCGAGGATGGGCTGCTGCCTGTCTCCCCGATGGTCACTCCCAGGGCGGTGGCATACACCTGCGCCCGTTCCTGCAAATCATTCGGATGGCACTGCAAGCAGGAAGCCTGAATATCGGCCAGCGGCGATACCATGCCCGTATGGGCCGCTGTTTTATCAGTTGATTGGTTATTGCCGGCATGGCAGATGTAGCAAAAATCTCCGAAGGCATGCGAGGTGTGCCAGGCGGTACCATCGTTGTTGACCGGGTCTTGCCCCTGCACTTCGTGACAATTTTTACACGAGCTAGCCTGAGAGCCACATTGTGCGCTGGTTTCGGTGGGGGTGAGCAGCACATAAAAACCGGCGACCAATGCGGCTAGAAGAAATAATAGTATCATGTAGCGTATCTGTTGACGTGGCATGCATTTCTCCTTCAAAGATTGATTGGCTATTCAGTTGATCAGCAAAACTACGTTTCGGCTTTACTTGCCACCTGGTCGGCCTCGTTCACACTTTCCATCAAGCTGGCATTATGTGCAAGTGTATCACGCAAGATCGCACGCAAAATATTCAGTGCTTCCACCAGGCGCTCATCACTCAGGTGATATTCAATGGTGGTGCCCTGCCTGATGGTATATACCAACCCGCGCTCGCGCAGCACCTTTAAATTGCGTGAAGTGGCCGGCTGGCTGATGCCCAATTCCTCGCTCAGTTCGTTCACCGAGCGAGGTTGCTCGTAGAGCGCGTAGATCAACAAGATGCGGTTGGGATCGGCCAAGGTGGAGCAAATATCCGCATGTAGCCGTGAAATCTCCTGGGTCAGCTGTTGGTTAACCATTACTGTTCTTTCAAATATGCGCAAATACGAATATATAAACTTATGGTATTTTAACCAAAACCTT
>CAYLPS010000126.1:0-9240 GCA_964385625.1 uncultured Anaerolineaceae bacterium
CCCAATAAGAGCTTTCTATGGGCCCTCACCTGGTTCCCGGTCTTCGCCGCCATCAGCTTCGGCCAAAACAGCCTGCTGAGTTTATTGATCTTCAGCCTCACCTACTGGCTTTGGAAGAAGGATAATCACCTGGGTGCCGGGTTGGTGAGTAGCCTGTTACTGTTTAAACCCCAGCTGGCCTTGGGGTTGGGCCTGTTATGGCTACTTGAATGGCGAAAAAGCTGGAAGTCACTGCTGGGATTGATCGGCGGGGGTGCAGTCCTGGCAGGGTTGTGTTTCTGGCTGCTGCCGGATGCCAGCCGGGCATATGTCCAGCTCAGTCGAGACTTCCTTCCAACCATGATCTACCTGCAGCAATTCCCCCTCATCCACATGCACTCCCTGCGCGGTTTTTTCGCCCTGCTATTGGCGGGTAATCGCTGGCTGACCGAAGGGCTATCCATGATCCTTTCCATTGCCGGGGTGGTTGCCTTTTATTTCTTGTGGCGCAAACATCGCGATAGGGCAGATTTATTATTCGCAGCTGTCATCTGCCTGACGCTATGGATCACCCCGCATGCCATGATCTACGATTGGAGCATCCTGATCATCCCGGCGGTCTTATTAATCCGCGCCCTTCCTTCCATGAGCTCATTATGGAGAGTAATATTTGCAGTCATATGGATCGCCACTTTTATCAGCACCCCCATCACCGTGGCGCAACAAAAAATACTGCCCGTAGCAATTCAAATCAGTGTTCCGGTCCTATTTTTCGTTTACCTGGCAGCCTATCAGCGCCTGATGTTGCGTTCAAGAGATAGCGTTGAGCTAGAAAAAGCCTGATCGCCTGGAATTCGCTCAACGGTCCTACCGGAATATTGCCAAACCGCCTTTTCGATAGAATAAAATATATACGGCTTTGATGCCTGTGCGATTCCCTTAATCATTGGTATATGGGGACTATCATGCATCAATAATGCAGCACGCTCCAGCATGATTGCTTAGTTCCCGCGAACATAAATTGCGGCAACCTGATCGCGGTACAGTAATTGCCAGTCATCTGTTGCCTCTACTGCTTCTATCAGTGGCTCCTGGTCGCTCACGCTCAGCATCAGGCTGTTCACCCCATAGCTGGTCAAGTTCTCCTCCCAACCAGGCTCCGCATTGCTGATGGTGAAGTAATCCAACCAGACCTTTTCTGAAAACAGTTCAATTCGTGAATCCGCAAATACCTGGTACTCCGGGTAAGCCGCCCAGATCAGGTAGCTGCCGAAGGACATGGCATTGAATATTCGCCCCGGAGGGTTTTGCTCCAATAAAAACGCTGTAGCCTCCACCGGTGTTTCCGACGAGATCAGCCCGGCTTTGTCGGATGGTAGGGGCAGGGCGCTTTTGAACCACGGCAGGGTGATCACGCTCATCAACAGGATCAAAGCCACAAATACCATATTGATGATCCTTGATCCCCCTTGCACCATGGGTTGAACTGCAGCCTTTTTATAATGCTCGACCAAGCCAGCCAATTGTTCTGCCACAATCGGAGCCATCACGATCCCAAACCACACGATGCCGCGCGAGGTGCGTAGACTCAGGATGCCGAAGCCCAGGTAGATGACTACCTGGTAGAAGCTCAATTTTTTGAAATCAATGACCAATAAAATTCCGCCGATGATCAACCCGGCGAAAAAGATCGCCCCCATCAGGTTCGTAAACGTAGGGGGTGCCCATTCGGTGACCAGGTTCTGCACCGCGCTGTTGCTGGTGAGGCTGCGCACATAGCTGATGATCCCCAGCCCGCGTGGATTGACCAGGCAGGCCAGGCAGCTGGCTACAAGGGCGATCCCGGGGGCAAGCACTGCTTTCAGCTGAATGGAAGATCGATGCTGAATCCATTGGATCAGCGCGGTCCACAGCTCCTGTCCCCACCAGATGGCGATCAAGGCCAGGCCGATCACAAAGGTCCCGTGGCTGTTGGCCCACACCAGCATACAGGCCGGGAAGACCGCCAGCCACCCCCACCCGGGTTTTTTGCGATAGGCATAGATAGCCAGCAGGATCAAGCTTGCCAGCAGGAAAGTGATGCTCTGTGGGCGCACATTCCAGTCGTTTAAACCCAGGGCGGCGGCGAACAGGGTGCCCATCGCCGCCATCCGCCAGTTGTTTGTGATCCGTAAGCAGATCAAGAAGATAACGAAATACGCCGAAGTAATCATCAGGCTTTGCAGGAAAACGATCAGCGCCGGCCCTCCCAGCTTAAAAACTTCATATAATAATATCTCCATTAACCAGAACATCTGGTACGAAGGATAGGGCTGCCCCGCTTCCGTGTATGAATAGACATCTGTTGCTGGAATATGCCCAGTGGTCACGATCTCCCTCCCCACCGTGATGTGCCACCAGAAATCGTGCGGACGGATGGGGTGGGTGTTCATAAAAATGAAGATCCCAGCCAGCACGATCAAGCCCCATAAGTGCTCGATCCTGAGGTTGAAATTAATACGTTTCACCCAGCTTCAGCTCCTCCATCAGTAATTTGCGCGGTTTGATTGCCCACCAACGCACCCAATATAACAGGGTGATCAAGACCAGCGGGAGTGGAACCAGCAGGTTTAGTTGAGAAAATGGCGTTAGGGAAGTTAAATCATCGTACACCAGGGCCCATTGGCCGATCAACAGCGCCGTGGTGATCAGCACGGCGATCCAGTTGCCTCCCCTTGGCGAGCGTTCGGCCAGCAGCGCACAAATGAGCAGCAGGGGAAAGATCAAATTGCTGAAATTCGCCGGGATAGTGGGGATGCCGATCAGGGGGCTCACCGCCATGGTCAGGCAGGCGGTCCACTGGTACCAGGGGAAGTTTTTCCTGAGTGCCAGCCACCATTCCAGTAACAGGATGATGCCCAGTATCCCGCTGAGCAACCAGCCGAGCTGGGTACCCAGGCCAGGGTAGGTATTCTTCAATAACATCCCGGGAGTCCCCGGGGGAAAATTCTGCGAGAAATTGTAGATCAGCCTGATATACCGCATCATCCAATCCGGTGCGATCAACAGCCCGATCAACGACAAAAATACCAGGGAGATAAAAAACCACAGGATGATCAACCTCTTCCGGCGCGATGCAGCCCAGATGAGGGTGAATATTACTGCCAGGATCACCATTTGGGGCTGGATCATTGAAAGCGCCAGGGTTATTCCCGCCAGCTCGTCCCTCTCCTTCGATATCGCCAGGAAGGTCAGCGCCAGAAACAATGCCGACCATATCGCTAGGCTGCCATCCTGCCACGGGAAGACGACCTGGTAGCTAAATATGATCCCTATTGCAACAATCAGAAAGATATACCATGCAGGTTTCCAGCCTGTCAGCTTCAATCCAATTCCAATCAGCCCGAAGACGGCCAGCAATTGGCAGGTCAGCCAGAGGCCATGTGCCAGGGTCTGGTCGCCGATCAGGGCGAAGGGCAGCACCACCAACCCTGAAAATAAGGGCGCTGTATATTTCGGAGCATTCCCTGGGGTGAAACTGACCTCCATGGGCACAGATTTTTGGATCTGAGCCGTAACCAGGTCACTGTAGGGGCTGTTTCCAGAAGAGAGCAGGGCGTGGATGCTGATCCACTGCACCGCAAAACCCTGGCCGGTAACCTTGTACCTCGCCAAGCGATAATTTGCCCACCCCAACCCGATAATGACGATCACTATCAATAGAATAGCCAGGAACGAGAACAGCGAGCGGGATCGGTTCAATGCGCCTCCAAGGATGAATCGAGTATACCATGCCTGCCATGCTGGTTAACAAGAATGTAAGGTTGTCCGTATTTAACTTTATTTTAATCGGGTTATAAGCTATGATTATACAGCCATATTGATCAACCACCCTGTGGAAAACACAATGCCAAAAATATACCCTTCATCCAGAATATCCTGGCGTTTTTCGTCCTTTTTTATGGGCCTGGCCATCATCCTGGGTTTCAGCGTTCCTTACAATGATGGGAACACTCTGCTTGGAAACCAACCTCAACCCTTCTATCCCCCAGACCGTGCCGTGACGACATCAATTACCGATCCACCCCTGGGGGTTCCCTCGTTTGCCTGGTCAGGTGTAATCGGGGCCACCCAATATCGGGTCCAGGTGGATGATGAGATGAGCTTTGACAATCCAATCGCCCTGGATATGCTGACCTCGAATCCCTCATTCTCCCCGGCATCCAATAGCCACCTGTTCATCGATGGCACATGGTACTGGCGGGTGCGTGTGGAGCAGCCAGCGCCGGCAGGTGACTGGAGCTCGATCTACCAATTTACCAAGACCTGGGCGAGCCTCGAAAACAAACCCGACCCGCTGGCACCTGCAGACGGGCAGTCCCTGGCGTTTTTTGACATGCCAGCATTTTCATGGACACCCGTGACAGGCGCAGCAGGCTATCGTTTCCAGATCGCCGCTGATCCCGCAGGTTTTGATGATCCCGTAATATCACAAGACACACTCAGCACCTCCTATCAGCCACCAGACCGGTTAGCCAACGGGATCTATTACTGGCAGGTGCTGCCAATGGATGCTGCCGATCATCTTGGTACGTCGAGCGATGTCCGATCCTTTATTGCAGCATATGGATCATCATCAATAGATGATATGGTCCCCTTACTGGTCAGCCCGCAGGATGAATCTTATCAAACTTTTACGCCCACCTTCCATTGGACCGCGGTTCGAGGAGCAGAAAAATACCGCCTCGAATACACCTCCGATGAAATGTGTGATTTTAATGATGGCACCAGCCTGGAGACCCGCCAGACTCTCTTCACCCCGGCGGATACATTCCACAACGATCAACGCTACTGCTGGCATGTCAGGGCCGAGTCAGGGCCAGCGGCCGGTGACTGGAGCGAGACCTGGCATTTCCAGAAAAAATGGGACCTCCAGCCGCATTTACTGACCCCCACCGACTTATATCCCACAACCTTATACCCCCTGTACAGCTGGACGCCTGTGCCGGGTGCTGCCAGCTATCTCATCCAGATGGCAGATAACCCGGGTTTTATCCAGAACAGCTGTTATGAGGAAAAGGTTACGCCCAATACCACATACACCCCACAGCAGACGTACTGTAAAACAATGCACTACTGGTGGAAGGTCACCCCCATCGATGCAGGAGGGGAGTATGGCTCGGCCAGCAATATCTCGGAATACCAGAGTGATTACACCTCCGAAGCGCCTGAGCTGATTTATCCCCTTGATTACTACATACCCAATGACCCTGTATATTACGGGGACCATGCGCTAAACCCTTACGAAGACCGCACCGTGGCTTACCCGATATTTATGTGGCATCGGGTGTTGAGACCTTCACCAAGTGGTGGTATCTATGCGGCAGCTTACCGCATCCAGGTGGATACCACCCCAAACTTTTACGCTATCGTCTGGCAGCAGGATACTGAAAATACCATTGCTGCTCCGACGAATGATTTTATTCCCGTCATCGATCAGGATTATTACTGGCGGGTATGCCCCCTGGATGGGATGGGGGGCAACTGCCTGACCGATCCCGATTCGGGATTGGTCTGGTGGAGCCAGGTATGGAGGACGCGGTTCAATCCCACCTACGATCCCGAACACACCTCTCCATGGGTTTTGCCACCCACCGAGGGAGAAACGCCCCAGCTGCTGAGCCCAGCCCACGGGCAAGAATCGGTTGAGGCAACCCCTCTTTTGCAGTGGTGGCCCACCCTGGGCGCCGGCCAATACCAGGTTGAGGTCAGCCGTGACCCGGCCTTCGCCACCGGTGAAATATCCGCGACGGTCAACATTTCTGCCTACAGCCCGGTAACCAGCCTTGCCCAGCGCAGCCTGGGACGGACAGATTATGGCACATTTTACTGGAGGGTGCGCGCATGGATTGATGATGCCTGGGCCGGATGGAGTGATACCTGGCGCTTCCAGATCGCCTCACAATCAGATTGGCGCTATACCCGGACAATAGGGAATGCGGAGAATCGGCTGCAGATTGGTAATGATCCACCAGCCGATAGCGATCCTTCCTATGATCTCACCACACTTTCTGGTGCACAATCGGCTTCGGGCTGGTTTTTAGGCTTCAATGCCATACTCAGCGTGCCTGATATGACCTATGCCTTCTACATAGACCTGGATCACCTGGATGGGTCCGGTGCAACCTATCCACCACAGCACCCTTTTTATGGCACGCCTTTCGATGTGACCACCATCCCTGCCCACCAACCCGAATTCGCCATCTATGCCGATAAGGATGGTGGCTCGCTGAGCGCAAACCACATCTGGGTGTTTGCCTGGGAGGGCAACGGCTGGGGGATTGGAAAGCCCTTGCCGGAAATCGGTGGTGATCTATTTCTCGATGGAAATTACGTGGAGATCAAGCTGCCTGATGCTTCCATTGGAATGGAACAAAATACTGGCAGTGCTTCAATAATGTTATTCTCTGTAGATCGGAATACGGGGCAGGTAGAGGATTCGGTGCCATCCGATCCAGGTGTGGCTCCGGGGGGCGTGCAGCTCAGCCGTTTCAGTGCCATCTCTGAGAGGATGAACTTAATTTTCCCGGCCAATTCGGCGAGCGGAGATCCCAGGACAATGTTCTCATTCTTACCTTTCATGTGGGATTGGCCAATCGGCAGTGATTATTCGACCCCATTTGCGGGAAGTCGCCTCGAAATTCATCTGGACCCCCAATATACCAGCCTAAAAGCCTCCTATGTGAATAATAACGATGCCTATAATTCCAGCCATTTCAGCTGGGATAATGTCACCCTATTGAGTGATGTGCTTGGCGACAATATATACTATTGGCGGGTCCAGCCGCGCTATAAATTACCCGGCCAACAGGAGGTCTTTGGGGTCTGGACGGGCGGCTGGAGCTTTCATCGCCTGGGTATGATCCCCGAAAATTTATCCACTTCCACCACCTCTTCTACCCTTATGTTTGAATGGGATATGGCCGAAGGTACCGCGATCTATCGCTTGCAGATATCTGCTGATCCCAATTTTGAATCGATCATCATCGATCAAGCTACCCCCCTGACTTCATATTCTCCGCAAACTACTTTAGCTCAGGGACACTATTATTGGAGGGTGCAGGTCATTCGCGATGATAATATTGCCAATGACTGGTCTGAGGTAAAGGAGTTCGATCACCAGCTCCCCACGCCCACAGGCCTGACACCTGATGGAGATGTCGTCCACTTTGCTCCTCCATTCTGCTGGGATCACCTGGTTGGATATGATGATCAGGGTAACCCGGTATTGACCGCCTGGAAATACCGGGTCCAGATCAGCCTTGACCCCAATTTCAGCCAGGTCTACGACTCGATCGATACCTTCAATAATTGTTGGACGCCCACCAAGGGCTACCAGGACGGGAACTATTACTGGCATGTGGCCATGATCGATGGCAATGGCCGCCTGGGGCCATACTCGGATCCTGCTGCCACATTCACCAAGCAGTACCCCATCACCACGCTGGTCAGCCCAGGTAGCGAACCGGTAGACACCACCCCCACCTTCATCTGGACACCCGTGGATGGTGCGGCTAGTTATGTCCTCGAGATCTCCAAGCATCCTACTTTTTCACCGACCTATGATTCGGTGGCGACCTTCAACACGCAATTCACGCCTACCAAGGCTTATGATATGGGCGCAATGTATTACTGGCGGGTTGCCATCCGGGATCGCGATGGAAAGCAGGGTCCGTTCACCGATTCACGCATCATCATTGGCGATTTGTATCCAACTTATCTGCCAGCAATACGACGGTGAGGGTATATCAGCCGAAAAAAGTAAATATGATATTTTTGGGGTAAACAAAAAGAACCAGCGGGTAAACTCGCTGGTTCTAATTTATTTTCTAATTTCTTATCCCAGGTACTCCCGCAACCTGCGCCGGATGGCCGGGTGCCGCAGGCGGCTGAGCGCCTGGGCTTCGATTTGCCGCACGCGCTCGCGCGTCACGCCCATCTTGCGCCCCACCTCTTCCAGGGTGTAGGCCTGTCCATCCAGCAGGCCGTAGCGCAGCTGCAGGATGCGCACCTCGCGGGGAGGTAGCCCATTGAGCACCACATCCAGGTGCTCGCGCAGCAGGTTGTAAGTGGCGGTCTCGTCCGGGGCGGGCACCTCTTCATCCTGGATGAAATCCCCCAGCACCGAATCTTCTTCATCGTCGGTGGGGGTTTCCAGGGATAGAGGGCGCCGTGCCACCTGGATCATATTCTCCACTTTTTGCGGCGTCACTTCCAGTGCTGTAGCCAGCTCGTCCACGCTGGGATCGCGCCCCAGGCGCTGGGTCAGTTGGTGCTGCACCCTGAGCAGTTTGTTGATCTGGTCGCCCATGTGGACAGGTACGCGGATGGTGCGCCCCTGGTCGGCGATGGCCCGCGTGACCGCCTGGCGGATCCACCAGGTGGCGTAGGTGCTGAACTTGTGCCCCCGGCGGTAATCGAACTTCTTGGCGGCGCGGATCAGGCCGATGTTGCCCTCCTGGATCAGGTCCAGGAACGGCACCCCCCGCCCCATATACTTCTTGGCCACGCTGATCACCAGCCTCGAATTGGCCGTGATCAGGTGCTCGCGGGCCAGCCAGCCATCTTCGATGCTCATCTGCAGCTCGCCGCGCCTGCGCAGGCTCACATTCCCCCGGGCGAGCTCTTCGCGCGCCATGCGCCCCTGCTCGATGCGTTTGGCCAGCTGCACCTCTTCCTCAGCGGTCAGCAGCGGTACTCGCCCGACCTCTTTCAGATACAAACCGATGGTGTCGTCCGTATCGATGTTGGCCAGGTAATTATCATCCACAGCCGCGGGGCGATGAGTCTCCTCTTCGGCCTCCTCCTCTTCGACCGCCGTCAGCTCGTCTTCGGTGGGTGCCCCCACAGTTACATCATCAACATAAGGTATGCCAGCACTGATCAAAGCCGCAAAGGCTTCTTCAAGCTGATCAACATCCTGCTCTGCTTCTGGAAAGAAGCTCAGGATATCATCAATCGTCACAAAGGATTTTTGCCTGCCCAGCTCGATCAGTCTTGCCAGAGCCGGGTGTTCATCTTCACGATTGGCTATTGCATTTATCAATTCTTCATCAATCATTTTTTCTCCCTAGCCGGCCTTCTCACCGGAGTAGGAACCTGTATTTTTCATAATCAGAATACACTTTTTTTCAATGAAAATCAAGTACTATTTCTTAATATTTCCTAATAACCAGCTCACGGAGTCGGGGTGACCGGAACCTCTGGTGCAAGCGGCGTGCC
>CAYLPS010000127.1:0-9017 GCA_964385625.1 uncultured Anaerolineaceae bacterium
ACAGCTTCCCCTCCGGGCAGCAATTCACGGTTACATATATCCACATGGTCGACGCCACCACCGGCTGGGGAATCGGCGGCCTCACCTCCAGCGCCGGTGACCACGTGCTGTTTACCAACGATGGCGGCAATACCTGGAAGGATGTCACCCCTCCTCAGCTGGTGCCTGCCGATAATTCACAGCAGTCAGCCACCGGATTCTTCCAGGATGACCAGAATGCCTGGGTGATCTACGGCTTCGACGCCGGCTTCCCGGTGCCTGCCCAGGCCGTCATCTGGCACACCTCTGATGGCGGGTCGAGCTGGACACCCAGCCAGCCGTTGGACGTCTCAGGCCTCAACGAGCTGTTTGTGCCCACCGATCTGCAATTTGTCGCCGGATTGGATGGCTGGGTGCTGGTGCATGTGGGCGTTGGCATGAGCCACGACTATGTGGTGCTTTACCGCTCGAGCGATGGCGGGCAAACCTGGTCGCGCATCATCGACCCCTACACCGATGGCGGCATCCAGGGCTGTGCCAAAACCGCCATGCTGTTCACCGACGCCACCCATGGCTGGCTCACCGGCGATTGCCACGGCGTGCAGGCTGGCGTGCTGCTGTTCAGGTCCACCGATGCCGGCTCGACATGGCAATCCGTCACCCTGCCCGACCCCAGCGGCGAAGCAGGTCTGTTCGCCAGCCAGTACCAGGCCTGTGGCGCTTATGACCCGTTCTTCTTCGGTAATGATTTGGGACACCTGGACGTCACCTGTGCCAATTATTCCGGCACGCAGGCCGTAACCAGCTATTACATCTTCTCCACCCAGGATGGCGGCAGCACCTGGAGCGGTCATTCCTATCCCGGTACAGCGCTATACTTCTTCTCAGCCGATACAGGCTGGGCACTATCACCAAAAATCCAGCTCACCACCGATGGCGGCAACACCTGGAAGGTCATCGCCAACGTCACCTGGACCCCCCAGATGGATTTCGTCACTGACACCCTGGGCTGGGCGGTGGTAACCTCCAACAACCAGGTTGCGCTGGTGAGGTCGGATAACGGCGGGTCCACCTGGAGCGAGCTTACCCCCAGTGTGGTGCCGTAACCCGCTCACTACCACACCCCTGGGATGAGGCGCTTGGTCACTTTTCGTGCGTACTCCGCGTAACCGGGAAGCTCGGCCTGCAAGGTGCGGTCTTCCAGGGCTGTGCGCACCAGCAGCAGCAGCACGGTGAGCAGCGCCGGGATGTAAGCCCAATAGGAGCCCAGCACCAGGGGGATCAGCAGGTTATAGACGACCGACCCGGCATAGCCCGGGTGCCGCACCAGCTGGTAAGGGCCGCTATTCACTACCTGGTGGCCGCGCTCTGCCTGGATGCGTACCGTGGTGGCAAAGAAGCGGTTGGCAGCCATGGCCCACAGCACCAACAGCTGGCACGCCAGGGCTACCAGCAAGGCAGCCCACCACAGCCCCACAGGGACCGTACTGCTCCAGGTGAAGCGGGCATCCAGCCCCGCGACAACGATGACGGACAGGGTGCCGAAAATGGTGATGAGGGGTGTGAGCAGGCGATCCCAACTCTTGGTGCCCTCCCCCACATGGCTGCGCTCGGCGAGCATCTCGGCTTGCCGGGGGATGAGGATGATGGCGCTGAGGGCCTGGGTGAAGATGTTCAGCGCCAGGAAGGCCCAACCGCCGGTCCAGCTGAGCCTTCCTGCGGACAGAAACAGGACGATTGCGGTGATGAGGGTCATCACGATGATCTGCACGGCCCAGCGTGCCACCCCCCTGGTATTGGCGGATGCATTGGTAGTATTCATGTGGGGAAGACCTTTCTGAAGCCTATATGATACCAGTGATACTGAAAATCCGCACAAAATCGCCTGAGAAGATTAAATTTCTTGAAACAAGGAATCCCGCTCTTGACAACCTTCCTACAACCCTTATAATAAGATAATTGAGACCGTTATAGTAATATTGCGGATAAAAGCGGGGGATTTTCCTTGAAGGGAGTAAAAATGAACAGGTATCTCGTTGAAACGCCTCATACTGACCAGGATTGCAAGATGCTCATCGAGCAAATTTATGCTATGGGCTACCTGTATAATTTTGACTGGGGTTGCATGGATGGCGTGCATTGCGGCTGGGCGATCGTCGAAGCAGAAAGTGATGCCGACGCCCGTCTATCGGTGCCGCCCATGCTGCGCAACAAAGCCAGGGTCATTAAATTATACAAGTACGACGGCAATCCGAATGACGTGCACCAGATGCACTCACAGGCAAGTACAGGTTAATGTAACTCCCCAGGGGTTATTCGCTATCAGCCGATAAAGCGACATGGTTCGGATATCCTGATACCCGCCAGCCTATCCCAACCATAGCCAGTTGAGAGAAGCGTTGAGAGGGATTGGGTCTGTAAAATGCTGCCAGTTCTTATTTGAAATGCGCTTGTATTGGTTGGCACTTGGCTATACAATACGATCATCATCAAAGATTGGGCGCAGAAATACAGGCATCGACGTTATAACAGGAGCGTGATCAATAATGATGAGGCAGCCGGTAAGCGATAATAAGGCCCGGCTCGTCTGGGCTTCAAATGTCCTCATTCATGCATGGGCAGGATGATTCTAAGTATCCGTTGCTTAAAACCTGGCTCGTAGAAATTCCATATTTGATCGAGGAGGAAGAATGCAAATCGACCGCAGCAAGATCAACCTGATGCCGCTGGTCCGGGGGCCATTGTGGGACCTGGATAATATCCCCGGGATGAAATACGCATCGATGGAATCCCTGGCACTGGCTTATGAAACCGAACCGGAAGCCATTGCGCCATTGCTTCCCGAACCGTTCAAACCCGGCAAGGTAGCCATGGTGAATGTGCTCTTCACCGATAATAATGGCGTGGACTTCATGGCAGGGGGTGGATACCGCTTCGCAAGCATCAGCGTGTCGGCACAGTTCGATGGCGAGGCGGGGCACCTGGAGGGCAATTATGTGCTGGTAATGCCAGAGAACCAGACCTTGCCCATCATCACGGGCCGCGAATGGCTGGGCATGCCCAAGTTCTTCACAGACATCTCTTCGGTCAAGGTGATGCAGGATGGTCACCTGAGGTGTGAAGCATCCATGTGGGGGCACCTGCTGTTCGGTATCGACATTGCCCCGCCGCTAAAGGCGCAGAATGCGCTGGTTTGCCGGGTGGCGAGCGGCAGGTCAAGCAAATCACCTGCCTTCGGATACAAGTACATTGCCTCGCTCAATGGCCCACCCGATGCCGACTACCCCACCATCATGTGGTCCGATACAAAGCTGGAGAAGCTGTGGTTGGGAAGCAGCGGCGAGCTGTATTTCGGGAATCCTTCCCAGCAGGATATCGGTGACTTTAAGCCCATGCTCGACGCACTCCAATCGCTGCCGGTAAAAAAGGTGCACCAGACTTCACACTCCCTCGGATCGATGGTGCTGCGTAACGATAAAAACGGCCGATTACGGTAAACAATTGCAGTATAACCATCACCTGCTGGTCGCGAAAAATAACAGCAGGCTGCATGACTGCCATCCATGCTTGCTCATTAAAGAGCTCAGTACCGCATGCCAAAATAGATAGAAAATCATTTGCCGGTAAACCCGGGAGATGAGTAATTTTGCCTACATGCGGCGATTTTGCTTGATTTTTGGCTCATTTCGTTATACAATATAGATACACCGTAATCAAACACTCACAACATCATAGATAATGCTCAGAAATAAGTTCATTACTCGTGGTGGCTTATGTTGCCGGATACCATGGTCTCCAGAAAGGAGGTAGCGCCACAACCAGATCATTGTTCTATTTATTCGCAATCTTTCCAGGTATCATGCGACAGTATCTCCTGTCGCGCGTTCCAAGCTAATCACAAAGGAGGTCGGCTGGAAATGAAAACTGTGTTTGTTCATCCAGAGCGCTGCATTGGCTGCAAGCAATGCGAGGTGGCCTGCGCAGTGGCTCACTCACAGACGAAGAACGTGTTCCTGGCCGTGTTCGAATCACCCACCCCCAAGCCGCGCATCCATGCAGAACCAGGGTGGGTGCTCAACTCAGCCTTCCCCAACAAATGCCGGCACTGTAACCCGGCTCCCTGCCTGATGGCCTGCCCCACGGCGGCCATCACCCGGCCGGCAGATTACCCCGATATTGTCTATCTTAATCCAAGAAAATGCATTGCCTGCGGTATGTGCGCCATGGTCTGCCCGTTCGACGTGATCACTTACTACGCTTCAGCAACGGCCCCCGGGCGCCCTTCCGTGGCCACCAAGTGCGATCACTGCATCGACAGGCAGCGCCAGGGAGAAATCCCGGCATGCGTGGAAGCCTGCAAGGTCGGAGCGCTCGAGTGGGGCGAGATCAACGAGCTGGTGAAGACCGCCCGCACGCGTTACTCGCAGGCGGTTTCGGTGGCAGTGGGCCAGATACCCGCACAGATGGTATCGACCCCTGCAAATGTGGAAGCCTGGCATGCCTATGGAGCTGAGGTCAGCCACCTGAATGCCGCTGACGAGAAAGGAGCATGAGCCATGACCCCGTTCAGTGGAAACGGATATAAGAAAAACAGCATCAACGAAGATGCACAGGCCATGATGGAGATTGCCCATCGTGAAGGCATCGAGACCGTTTGGGACCGCCTGGCCAAGCAGCAGCCGCAGTGCGGCTACTGCCAGCTGGGCACCAGCTGCCGCATCTGCGCCATGGGACCCTGCCGGGTGGACCCCTTTGGCGACGGGCCGCAGAAGGGGGTGTGCGGCGCGGACGCCGATATCATCGTGGCGCGCAACCTGGCGCGCATGGTGGTGGGCGGCGCATCAGCCCACAGTGACCATGGCCGGGATATCCTCGAGACCCTGCACCTGGTGGGCGAGGGTAAAACCGACGTCTATAAGATCAGCGATTCCGCCAAGCTGCGCCGCGTGGCTGCCGAATACGGCATCGTCAGCGAGGGGAAGAGCGACCAGGAGGTGGCCAAGGCGCTGGCCTGGCAGATCATGGAGGACTACGGCATGCGCCGGGAGGGGCTGCCGCTGGCCAAACGCGCCCCGCAGGCCCGCCAGGACGTGTGGCGCAAAACCGGCACCTACCCGCGCGGCATCGACCGGGAAAATGTCGAGATGATGCACCGCACCCACATGGGCGTGGACAACGATTGGGTGAACATCCTGCTCCAGGCAGTGCGCACCTCGCTGAGCGATGGCTGGGGCGGGTCGATGGTGGCCACCGAGCTTTCCGACGTGCTGTTCGGGGTGCCCACGCCCAAAACGTCACAGATGAACCTGGGCGTGCTCAAAGCCGACCAGGTGAATATCATCCTGCACGGTCACAACCCGATGCTCTCTGAAGTGATCTTGGCAGCCAGCCAGGACCCAGAGCTCTTGGAGCTGGCCAAATCCATGGGGGCGCAGGGCATCAACCTGGCCGGGCTATGCTGCACCGGTAACGAGGTGCTGATGCGCAAGGGCATCCCCATGGCGGGCAATCACCTCATCCAGGAGCTGTCCATTGTCACCGGTGCGGTAGAGTTGATGATCGTGGACTACCAGTGCATCATGCCGTCGGTGGGCGAAACGGCCAAATGCTTCCATACCAAGGTCATCAGCACCTTCGATAAAGCCAAGTTCCCGGGCGTGGAGCATGTGAGCTTCGACCCCGAGCACGGGCTGGAAATTGGCAAGCGGATCGTGAGGATGGCGGTGGAGAACTTCTCCAACCGCGTGGCGGCACGCGTGCAGATCCCCGTCCAACCGGTGCCGGTGATGGCCGGCTTTTCGGTTGAGGCGATCCTGGCTGCCCTGGGCGGCACGCCCAAGCCACTCATCGATGCCATCGTGGCGGGCAGCATTCGCGGGGCAGCCGGCATAGTGGGCTGCAACAACCCCAAGATCAGGCAAGACCTGGGCCATACCGAGCTGACGAAAAGGCTGATCGAAAATGACATCCTGGTGGTGGTCACCGGGTGTGCCGCGGTAGCCGACGGCAAGGCCGGGCTGATGGTGCCGGAAGCGGCCGAGATGGCCGGGCCAGGCTTGAAAGCGGTGTGCCAGGCATTGGGCATCCCACCCGTGCTGCACATGGGCAGCTGCGTGGATAACAGCCGCATCATCGCCCTCGGTGCTGCGCTGGCCAACGCCTTGGGAGTGGATATCAGCGCCCTGCCCCTGGCAGGCGCCGCGCCGGAGTGGTATTCTGAAAAGGCGGTGTCCATCGGCCTGTACGTGGTCACCTCGGGCATCTTCACCGTGCTGGGCATTGCCCCGCCGGTTTTCGGCAGCCCTAACGTCGTCAAGCTGCTCACCGAGGGCCTGGAAGGGGTGTTTGGCGCTGCCTTCGCCGTAGAGCCTGACCCCAACCGCGCCGCTGTGCTCATCCGCAGGCACATCGAGAAGAAACGCCAGGGCCTGGGCATCACCGCCATCGACCCATCGACCATCGCGCTGCCGGAGGCCGAGCTTCAGCTAGTTTGAGCGGGCGGGTGCCATCCGCCCAACCGTGGCCAGTAAAAGCTGGGCTAGGTGGGCATAACCCACCTTTCCCACCGCGACTGGAGGGCTTATGACAATCATCATTATCGGCGCCGGGCCGGCAGGCGTGACCGCCGCCGAAACCGTGCGCATGTTCGACCGGGCCGTGGACCTGGTCATGCTCACCCACGAGCCATACACGCCTTATTCCCCACCCGCCATGGCAGACCATTTCATCCTCGGCACGGATAATCACCTGTGGCGCCCGTCCAACTGGGCCAGCCAGCTCGGCGTGGATTATCGCAGCGGCGTGGAGGTGACTGCCGTCGAGCCGCAGGCGCACCGCATCCGCCTCTCGAACGGCGAGACGCTCGGCTATAGCTGCCTGCTCATCGCCAGCGGCGCCCGTTTGTACGCGCCCCTGCCCGGGGCCGAGATGCCCGGGATATATAATTTCAAATCGCTCACTGCGGCTGAATCATTGGTGCGGCAGGTGCGCTCGGGGCAGGCCAGCTCGGCGCTCATCGTGGGAGCGGGTTTCATCGGCATGGAGATCGCCCTGCTGTTGAGCGAGCTGGGCGTGAGGGTCACCCAGGTCGAGATGCTCGACCAGGTGATGGCCACCATGCTGGATGCCGAGACGGCTGCCATCGCCCTCAAGCTGATGCTCGAGCATGGCGTGGACCTGCGGCTGAACACGAAGGCCAGCGCCTTCACCGGCAACGGCTCTGCCACGGGCGTGAGGCTCGCCTCGGGCCAGGTGCTCGAAGCGGACCTGCTGATTGCGGCTACCGGCGTGAAACCCAACCTGGGCTTGCTGGAGGGCAGCGGCATCGCCTTCGGGCGGGGCATTTCGGTGGATGAGCAGCTGCGCACCAGCGCGCCTGATGTGTTCGCCGCCGGTGACTGCACCGAAACCCCCAACCTGCTCACCGGACAGATGTTTGTGCACGCCATCTTCCCCAACGCCGTCGAGCAGGGGCGGGTGGCCGGCATGAACCTGGCCGGCTACGCCACTGTGTATGAGGGTGCCGAGCGCATGAACAGCCTCAAGCACCTGGGGTTGCCCATCATGGCCGCCGGTGAGAAGCATGGTGACCACATCCTGCGCCAGCAGCAGGGCGATAGCCTGCGCACCATTTACCTGCAACAGAACCGCATCGTGGGCTTCCAGCTTGCCGGCGATATCCGCTCGGCGGGCATCCTGCATGCCCTGATGAACCAGAAAGCCGACGTCAGCCGCATCGAGAAGCGCCTTCTCGACCCCGGCTTCGGCGAGGGCACGCTGGCGTGGAGTGCCATCGACGCATATCGATCATAGGTTCGGTTTAATGGTCTTGATCTCGGGGGCTGTCTCAAAAGGGATCTCCCTTTTGAGACGGTCCTGGGGAGTAAAAGTTAAGCTGGTATGCTCGTTGCCAATCTACCGTTGCGCCTCATCCCTGGAATGGCCATCGATTGCTTGCCGGCATGTACCCGCGATCGGTTGCCCGCTGTGTTGGGCGCATTTTTATAATGCACGTTATTTTTCACCAACGATCATCCCGATGGTACCTAGCATAAACGGCAATTTTAATGCTGCTGGGATGAAAGCTGACTTGCTTGTATCGATTAACTTTACTTCCTTTATTCCCCAACTCCGTATGGTCGCTACCAACTCGGCACTGTCGCCATAGATCTGCTTCCACAAAAATAAATCCTGAAACGCAAACTTGCCACCTTTTTTGACCGCTCGTAATGCTTCTCGAATAAGCTCTTTTTTGTCTTTCACACTTCTCACTTCATGAAATACAAGATTGCTGATTGCAGCATCAAAGGTTTCTTCATCAAAAGGCAACGACGATGCGCTGGCTTTTTGAAATGTTACTCTTTCTGCCACCCCCTCCATTTTCGCATTCTGTTCACATACCTGTTTGGAATATTCCCATTGGGAACCCCAATTATCAATCCCAACAATATCCGCTGTCTTATATTTTTTGGCCAGACCTATGGATAAAGACCCACTTCCACAGCCTATATCAATGATTTTCCCTTGGCCATTCCAGTCAAAATTTGACAAAACAAGATCTCTGACTTGTTCCTGCACGTTCCCACCCCGCGGAGAAAATAAGGTTCGTGCATACGCAAAGTATAAAGCGATCAATAAAAAGAGCGCTGAAACGATCCCAAGCCATGGGAATAGGATTGCTAGCCCCATAAAAATTAAACCCACTACGCCTGGTGAGTAGATAAGTCGTGTGGAAACCCAATTGCCATAATTCGGCTTTTCTGCGGATGCTTGCATCATTGTGTTATATCCTCTTTTATTGCGCCCAACGATATATATACGGAAAATACCCATATATATGACCGTTTCGTGGTACTTTGCAAAAGTTTTCGATATCGTCAGAGTCTGCTGAAACCTATTATACGATCTCTTGGTCTCTCATACCATCCCTGGGAAAATAAAACATGGAGCGCAGCTCAAAATAACTCCTGGCCCAGCTGGCCGGCCTGCCGGGCATCCGTTTTCACGACTGCCGTCACACTGCCGCGACGATTATGCTC
>CAYLPS010000128.1:0-8802 GCA_964385625.1 uncultured Anaerolineaceae bacterium
GCTGATTTCCAACAAATAATCGCGCTGTCGTACGCGAAAATCAGGCAACATGTGTAATCTGGAATTCCTTTTCCCCCAGGGAGATAGCCTCCTCAAAGATCTCTATACCGGTATCTATCTCACCTTTCGTGATGCTCAGCGAGGGTGAAACCCTGATCGTGCTCTTTCCACACCCCAGGGTAATCAGCCCGCGCTCAAAAGCTCTTTGGACAATCCGCTCACTCAAGTCATGTGCAGGCTCCTTGCTCTGCTTATTTTTTACAAATTCTACCCCGATCATCAAGCCCTTACCGCGCACCTGCCCAATGCTGGGGTGCCTTACTGCGATTTCATTCAGAGCATCCAGGGCATAATCGCCCACCACCCGGGCATTCTCCAAATATTCATCCTGGATCAAGTCGATGGTAGCCAAGGCTGCTGCACAGGCGATAGGATTGCCGCCATATGTATTCCCATGCGAGCCCAGCGGCCAGGAGACGATGCTCTTCCTGGCAATGATGGCACCTAATGGGATCCCCGACGCAACCCCCTTGCCGATACACACGATGTCGGGCTCGACGCCAAAGTGCTCAATTGCCCACCATTTACCTGTCCGCCCCATACCTGATTGGACTTCGTCCACGATGAGCAGGATATCATGCCGATCGCATAGCTCACGCAAGGCAGGGTAGAACCCGGCAGGCGGGACGATGTAACCCCCTTCACCCTGGATCGATTCTACCAGAATGCCGGCCACATCTTCAGCAGGCAGTAATTTGCCCAAGACCTGCTCTTCGATGTATCTCACCACCGTCTCGCCGTAATCTTCCCCCGGCCGCTGGCTAAACAGCGGGCGATATGGATCGGGATATGGTACATGCACCACCCCATTCATCAATGGGTAAAACCCTTCATGGTACACAGGCTTGCTGGCAGTGAAACTCAACGATCCCAGGGTCCTCCCGTGAAACGCCCCTAAAAAGCCGATGAATTGGCTGGCGCCGGTATGGTAGCGCGCCAGCTTGATGGCTGCCTCCACGCTCTCGGTGCCTGAATTGGTCATGAAAGCAACCGCATCTTCCTTGAATGGGGCAATCTGATCCAACCGCTCTCCCAGGTTGACCCAGGATTCATGATAAAAATCTGCAGAGATGTGCAGGAACTTCTCCGATTGATCTTTTATCGCCTGGACTACTTTGGGATGGGAGTGCCCGGTGGCCGTGACAGCGATCCCGGCAGCAAAATCTAAAAAATGATTCCCATCAACATCCCACACATCTGAGCCCTTGCCGTGATCCATTACAAATGGATATGCACGTGCGTAAGAGGGTGAGATGACGGCTGAATCACGCTCAATAATAGCCTTGGCTCTCGGACCGGGAAGATCATATACTTGCATAGTTATCTCCTGTGTTGTATTGGTGTGTGGTGAAATGGACATCTGACATAATTCACTATATTAGATCCGGCATTTTATATGATGATTCATTACTACCAGCGTAATATATTACCCGATGTGAAAATTATAACACCACCGGATGGGTTATAATCATGCTTCGTAATGAGCGCCCGCTTCAGCTTCAAAATCATCGCCCGCCAGAATCGAGCTCGTGCTGGAATTTTCCAAACCCCACACGGAGAGTTGTACACGCCGCTATTCGCCCCGGTGGGCACCCAGGCTTCTATTAAAGCGGTCACACCCGCGCAATTGGAAGAGCTTAATACCAGCCTGATCCTGGCCAACACCTATCACCTTTATTTGAGGCCCGGGGACGAGCTGATTGCCTCATTAGGTGGGCTGCACACCTTTATGCACTGGCAGCAGCCCATCTTGACCGATTCGGGGGGGTTCCAGGTTTTTTCACTGGCCGACAACCGCAAGATCGATATGGACGGGGTCACCTTCAAAAGCCACATCGACGGGTCTCTGCATCGCTTCACCCCTGAAAAATCCATCGCCGTCCAGGAAAACCTGGGGGCAGATATCATCATGGCTTTCGATGAATGTGGCTCACCCTATGACCAGATAAAAAATGAAATTGCCACTCAACGCACCCATGCCTGGGCTGAACGGTGTGTGAAAGCCAAGACCCGCTCCGATCAAGCTCTATTTGGCATCATCCAGGGGGGGATTTATCCTGAGCTGCGCCAGCGTTCAGCAGAGTACTTGCGCTCATTCGACTTGCCTGGGTATGCCATCGGGGGCTTATCGGTGGGGGAAACCAAAGGAGAAACCCTCTCCATGCTCGAGCTGGTGGATGGCTTGCTTCCCGAAGACAAACCCCGCTACCTGATGGGGGTTGGCTCTCCCGAAGACTTGCTCACCGGCGTGCAACGCGGCGTCGACATTTTTGATTGCGTCTTGCCCACGCGACTCGCCCGCCATCATGCGGCTCTT
The DNA here is from genome assembly GCA_964385625.1 of uncultured Anaerolineaceae bacterium. Lineage (GTDB taxonomy): Bacteria > Chloroflexota > Anaerolineae > Anaerolineales > UBA4823 > FEB-25. The sequence continues at coordinate 2,378 of CAYLPS010000128.1, forward strand.
ACTCGCACTGGGCGGATAAATATGGCCAATGCCAGGTATGCCTCCGAAAAAGCTCCCATTGATGAGCACTGCTCCTGCTATGCCTGCAGGAATTTCTCCAGCGCCTATATCCGGCATCTGGTTCTGTCGAAGGAGATCTTGGGAGCTACCTTATTGACCATCCACAACCTGAACGTCCTGATCACCCTGATGGCAGATATCCGCCTGTCAATCCTCAACGGCCAGTTCGCTCAATTTGCACAGAATTTCCTTGAACACTCGGAGAAATGCTTATGACGCTGCTCCAATCCATCATACTGGGAATAATCCAGGGGCTGACTGAATTCATACCCATTTCAAGCTCCGCCCATCTGGTAATCACCCCATACCTTTTAAGATGGCAAATTCCCACCCAGGAGGGTTTTATTTTCGACATCCTGGTCCAGCTGGGGACGCTGCTTGCAGTGATCATTTACTTTCGCAAGGAACTGTACCAGATTATCGCCTCGATGATCAGCGGGCTGCTACGCCGTCACCCACTTCAAGACCCCATGGCGCGCCTGGGCTGGCTGCTGGTATTGGCTACCATCCCGGCGTTAATTGCCGGCTTGCTATTCAAAGACCAGCTGGAAGCGGTTTTTTCTAGCCCCCAGGCAGCCGTGGGATTCCTGGTGGGCACTGCGATTTTATTGGTCATCGCCGAATTGGTAGGCAGGCGCAGCCGCACCCTCGAAACGGTCACCTGGCTAGATGCATTGATCGTCGGTGTATTCCAGGTAATCTCTTTGTTCCCGGGCATCTCACGATCAGGTTCCACCATCGCCGGCGGCATGCTCCGTAATTTCGACCGCCCGGCTGCAGCACGATTCTCATTCCTGATGTCGGTACCGGTGATGATCGGGGCTGGCGCGTTAGCAGTGGTTGACTTGTTTCAAGCGCCAAATTTTGGCTCACAGCTCCCCACCTTGATCGTTGGTTTCATTGTGGCTGCCATCGTCGGCTTCCTGGCAATACGCTGGCTGTTATCTTATCTCTCCAGGAGCTCGCTGTACATTTTTTCAATCTACTGCCTGGCAGCCGCGTTATTTACCTCTGTGTTCTTCATAATCCGTTCTTGAGCATGAGATATTGGTTACTGTTGGGCATGGTAGTTATCCTTGCTGCCTGTGGCAGCCCTGTCACAGCTACACCTGCCCCAACCCCTCAAGCAATCAAAATCACCTATCCAACCGGTTTACAAAAATGGGTGGATAACCTGGCCAATTGTGCTGTTGATGATCCCCGGGTTGCGCTTTATGTGAACCGGTCCAACCAGTGGAATGGTGATCTTTCCAGAAGCGAGGTTGCCTTGGAATTTGCCCTGTCCAACGCTGATTACGCCGGGTTTTATCTCACCCAGCTGGGCTATGAGCAGCTGCAAGTGGTTTCAAATCAAGAAAATCCGCTATCCGAGCTAACTGGCAGCCAGCTTACGGCTATCTTTTCAGGCCAGGTCGAAAAATGGCCGGGTGCCACAGGTCGAGCCATTCAGGTTTGGGTGCTGCCGAAAGATGACCCGCTGCGTACCATTTTCGATCAGGCGGTGCTGCACGGCAAACCAGCCTCCAGCAATGCCATGCTCGCCCCGGACAGCACAGCGATGCTGGAGGCGATTTCGAGCGATCCTGATTCTATCGGCTATCTCCCGGCTTCCTGGATCGACTCAGGTAATTCCGACCTTATTACTAATGTGAAAATTTTTCGGCTCGACGATTCCCTCGCCAACCAGCTGCACCAACCGGTTATTGCAGTCACGCATGAGGAGCCCGTTGGACTGTTGCGGGAATTATTGGTTTGCCTGGTCTCTAATGCCCCCTAGCCGCAAATAGAATCTAAGAGCTGTTGGTAAAATCCCTCATACTGCCTAATAATAGGACGGTATACCCCTGTTTCTTTTATTCTCCATTGGCAGCGAACCGTACAGGTACCAGTATGTATCTACAGGAAATCCATTTTGCAACTCGGATTCCCATATAAAATTGCCGGACACCAGTACTGCTCGCAGGTAGGTATCCAGCGTGCTTAACAGATCAACCTCCGCCTGCGGTTTTTTACCTTCGGGAAGCAACAATCCGAGCATTGCCCGTAAACGAACTTCATAGGCATAACGATCAGCATTTTCCTGGGGGCTGGTTTGATAATCATGGATGAAATCGCTCCACATCCTCAACCTCATACTGAAGCTGTGGCCTGCCTTCTTCTCCCATGCTACCCTCCATTTGGAGGATATGCGTTCCAGCTCACTGACCGCTTTTAATCCATCCGCCTCTTCATGCGGGGAGGCAGGATAAGCTGCCAATCTCTCTTTTGCCAGCAGTAAGGCTCCCAGGGTCAGCTGGGGATATTCCGGCTCGCCCTTCGGCGGGCGCGCGTCCAACGGCCAGAACACCTCGTCTGAAAGCAAATAATGTTCCATTTCTTCCAGGCCACCCTGCACATAACGCAGATCGTACTCGAATGTTCTTTTCATCGGTTTGGGGTCATAGAGAAACATATGTTTAATTATAACGGCCATTCAGCTGGCACAGTGTATTGAATGCAGATTACAGCCCGCCGTTTCAAGAAATACGATGCTCGAAAATGCTAAGCCTATATCAATAATCGCAATGGCTCCTCGATAAACTTCGCCAAAGCTTGCAAGAACCGGGCTCCTTCCACGCCATCACTGATACGGTGATCGATCGACAGGGTGGCTTTCATGCGGCTTCCGATGCTGATTTCGCCATTATCGATCACGGGCACCTGCTTCGCCGAGCCCACGGCCAGGATGGCGGCTTCCGGTGGGTTGATAATGGCGGTGAATTGGTCGATGTCATACATGCCCATGTTGCTGACCGTAAAGGTCGATCCTTCCACATCCTCCGAGCGCACTTTCCCCTGGCGCGCCCTGCTGACCATATTCCTGACCTCGGCAGATATTTGGCGGATTGATTTTTGGTCCGTGTTACGGCTGACCACCGTGAGCAGGCCATTTTCAACAGCCACCGCCACGCCGATGTTGATTTCGCCATGGTAAATCAGGGTGTTATTGGGCAAATCCAGCGATGCGTTCAAGTTGGGGAATTCCAATAGTGCCAGGGCCACCGCCCGAACCACGAAATCATTCACCGAGACCCTGTCATCTTCCGGAAGCAGCCGATTAATCTCCGCCCGCTGCTCGAGTAAGGCACCCACATCGTAATCATGGGTCACGTAGAAATGAGGCGCCTGCTGCATGGACATGCTCATCCTCCGCCCAATCGTCGCCCGTAACTTGGGTAAAGGTACATTGTGCGTCTCGCGGATAAAGGGTTGTGCAGGTGCTACAAATGGCATGGGGGTCACTGCTGCGGGCTTGGCTGCTGCGATTACGGGAGCTTTTGCCTGGTAAACCTCGATATCTTTTTTAGTGATGCGCCCACCAGGCCCGCTGCCCGTCACCTGGCTGAGATCGATGCCCAACTCTGAAGCCATCGAGCGTGCCAGGGGGGAAGCCGTGTAACCTTCCCGAGCGCCTTCCTGGACCTTCGCTGCTGGCACCTGTGCTGGTGCTTCAACTTGTGTCGGGCGTGCTTCTTCTCCAGCGGGTTTGCCTGCAGCAGAGGTTTCTGGAGCCGGTTTACCTTCTCCGGCTGATCTGCCCAACAAAGCCTCCAGGTCCACTTGCTCACCGGCTTCGCCAATCACCGCAATGGGATCATTAACCGGCACCACCGTCCCTTGCTTCACCAGCTGGCTCAGCAAAACCCCGTCGTAGTCCGATTCCACCTCCACTGTGGCTTTATCGGTTTCAATCTCGGCCAGCACATCGCCCTTAGACACCTTTTCACCTTCGTTCATCACCCAACGCACGAGCGTCCCCTCAGCCATATCAAATCCAAGCTTCGGCATGCCGATAATCTGCGCCATTAGAGCACCTCCTTCACAGCCCTGATCACGTCTTCCACTTGTGGTAGCGCCGACTGTTCCAGATCGCGGCTATAGGGCAGCGGCACTTCCTTCTGGGCTACACGCTGGATGGGCGCATCGACATAATCGAAGGCTTGTTCGTAGATCCTTGCCGAGACTTCTGCCCCAACCCCGAAGGATCTCCAGCCCTCTTCAACAATCACCGCCCGGTTGGTCTTTTTAAATGATTCCAGCACGGGCTCCATATCCAGGGGGCGTAGCGTGCGTAGGTCAATAATCTCCGCCTCGATCCCCTCTTGAGCCAGCTGGTCGGCGGCTTTCATCGATGTTTCGAGCATCTTGCTGTAAGTGACCAGTGTGATATCCTTGCCGGTACGCTGGATTTTAGACTTCCCAATTGGTATCAGGTAATCGCCATCCGGCACCTCTCCCCTCGACTGGTATAGGGTTGCAGACTCGATGAAAAATATCGGATCATTGGTGCGAATTGCTGATTTTAACAAGCCCTTGGCATCTTCCGGAGTGCCTGGAGCCACCACCTTCAAGCCCGGGAAATGCGCAAAAATCACATCCGGCGTCTGCGAGTGGGTGGCTGCCAGCTGTCGACCGCCCCCGCTGACCGTGCGAATGACCAGTGGCACCTCCATCTGGCCTGCGAACATGTAGTGCAGCTTAGCAGCTTGGTTGACGATGTGGTCAAACGCTGAGAAGGCGAAATTGATCGTCATCAGCTCTGCAACCGGACGCAAGCCGGTCAATGCCGCTCCGACTGCCGCCCCAACGATCGTAGCCTCCGAGATAGGGGTATCTCTCACCCGCTCAGCTCCGAAATGGTCATAAAATCCCTTGGTCACCGCGTAGCTGCCACCCCATACCCCCACTTCCTCACCCATGATAAAAACATTGGGGTCGCGCTCCATCTCCTCCCAAAGGGCTTGCGATATTGCCTCGCGCATCGTGATTCTTGCCATGGCTCCCTCGGTTCAGCTCATCTCGGTATATAGGTTTTTAAACAGGTCTTCTTTCTTTGGTTCTGGGCTGCTCTCTGCAAATTGCACACCTTCTTGCACTTCTTTTTCAGCTGTTTTCTCAATGCCATCCAGCTCCTCGGCGCTGGCAATGCCATGGTCCACCAGGTATTTATGGTAGATCCCGAGAGGGTCCCTGTCATGTTGCCAGCGCTTGACCTCATCCGATGTGCGGTAACGCTCGGGATCACCCATCGAATGACCCCTGAAACGGTAGGTTTCGACCTCCAGGAAATAAGGCGATTTATTCTTGCGCACCGTTTCGATGGCCTCCTGGGCAGCCTGGTGAACTTTCAATACGTCCATTCCTTCGGTGCATTGGTTGGGAATTAAATAACCTTCCGCCTTCTGGCGTATCTCCGAGACAGCCGAAGCACGTTCCACAGAGGTGCCCATCCCGTAGCGATTATTTTCGCAAATCCACAGCACCGATAATCCCCAAACCTTAGATAGGTTGAGTGCCTCGTGAAAATAGCCGATGTTGGTGGCGCCCTCCCCGAACATGCAGATGGTCACTGCATCGTTGTTCTTGTAGCGGTCTCCTAGCGCCAATCCCGCGGCGATGGGCAGGTGAGCACCTACGATGGCATGGCCGCCCCAGAAATTCTTCTGTACATTGGCCATGTGCATCGAACCGCCCCTGCCTTCTGAGCAGCCGTCGACCTTTCCCAGCAGCTCGGCAAGCACAACTTTTACCGGGATGCCGCAATTGATAGCCACCCCGTGATCGCGATAGGCAGTGATGACCCGGTCTTCCGGCTTCCGGGCAGAGATAATGCCCGTGCTCACTGCCTCCTGGCCGATATACAGGTGCAGAAAGCCTCCAATCTTTCCCTGCTGGTACAAGATAGAGGCATTCTCTTCCAATAGGCGAATTAAGATCATCTGATGAAATAGCTCTAGATACTCATCCTTTTCCATTTACCAATACCCTCCTATTTGGAGCGCATCCCTTGCATTTTTAATTTCCCATACCTACAAGCACTGCGCAAAATTATACCAACAGAACCGTATGAAAATTAGTGACGGTGGGTTAGTAAAAAATTAATTATTTAATTAGATGATAACCACAATCCAGACGATATCCTAAGTGATGTATAATTTTCTGGTTATGGACCTGTTGGCAGTGACCTATTTTATCACCTGGTTACTCATCATTACCTTCCCCATCCTATTGGGTATTTTTTTGATCCGTAAATTCCAGCTTCCTGGCAAGATCTGGTGGATAGGGGCTGCCATCTTTATCCTGTCGCAGGTTTTTCACCTGCCATTCAATAACTTCGCCCTGGATCCATTGCTGGCAAAACTGCAGGCAGCCTTCCCGGGTAGCCTGGGATTTCTTTTCATATCCTTACTTGCAGGGTTAAGTGCCGGTGTATTTGAGGAAGGTGCCCGTTACGGTATGTTCCGCTGGTGGCTTAAGGATCACCGCACCTGGCGTAATGCCGTCATCGCCGGGGCAGGGCACGGCGGCACCGAAGCCATCTTTCT
>CAYLPS010000129.1:0-8576 GCA_964385625.1 uncultured Anaerolineaceae bacterium
TGGGTGTGATCATCGTGATCCTGGTGGGCCTCCTGGCAGGACAAATGACTTATAAGTGGAAGCAGGATATCATCCTGACCTCAGTCATCACCGTGGTGCTGTCCTTCGTTGGGATCTATATCAGCACGCTTACCCCAGTGAAGAATTTCTTCAGCCTTATTTATGGCTTCGCCACGAACGCGGAAGGTGCGGTGGTGAGCCCCACGATGTTCCTGACGGTCACCCAGGCGCGGCTAATCGGCAGCCTGCTGATGGTTGCCATCTGCTACTTCGGGGCAGTGCTGCCCATCTGGCGCTGGGCGCAGCCGATTAACTATGTATCCTTCTGGATCGTCACCCTGGGAATCCTGGGTGGGGTAGTGGGACTGCTGATCTGGCACCCGGGCATGGGAGACTTCCCAGCCTTCACCACCTTCAATGTCGCCGGGCTTGGTCCACTGTGGCCAATCCTTTTCGTGACCATCGCCTGCGGGGCTATCTCCGGTTGGCACAGCCTGGTGTCATCATCAGGCACCGCCCGCCAGCTGGAGAAGGAAACTGATGCCCTGTACGTGGGCGGCGGCTCCATGTTCCTGGAAATGTTCTTCGCAGTGATCGCTTTCCTCACTGCTACGGTTGCCTGGGGCAGCTTCCAGGGCTACAAGGATGCAGGGGGTGGTGCAGCGGCAGCCACGGTCTTCTCGAAAGGACTGGCCGCATTTATGAACAAGTGGGGGCTGCCCGTCGAGCTGGGCACAGTGTATGGCTCTGTGTTCCTTACCCTGATGGCGCTCACCATCATGTACCTGGTGGTGCGCTTCATGCGCGCGGCATCATCAGAAGCGCTGGGTGATAAGCTGCCCGTCATGAAGAACGTCCATGTCGGCACGATCATCGCCCTGGTAGTCACCCTGGCATTGATCTGGCTGGTACCCTTCCTGCAGATTTGGGTCATGTTCGGTGCTGCCAACCAGCTGATGGCCTCACTGGCGCTGCTGCTGGTGACTCTATGGCTGAAGAACAAGGGCAAGAATTACCAGTGGACACTTTGGCCATTCGTGTTCATGTTCATTACCACCATTGGCGCGTTGCTGTACAAGGCTTATGAATCTTTCTTCATCAACCTGCCCAAAGCAGCCAATCAGGCTAATGTGGCTCAATACACGATCGCCCAGGTAATCATCGGCATCGTTGCTCTGGTGCTGGTGGTGACGGCCCTACTCCTGGCCTGGGACGCAATGAAAGCGTTCCGTCAGCCGATTACCAAACCGGCCGAAGTTCGGGCGTAGCTCATCCATATCTAATGTGCGACGTGCCATCCAGGCACGTCGCACATCACAGGCGGAATGCATGCAGGCACTGCAATCGATATTCCAGCGCTTGATCAAGCTTGTGCGGACGGCAGCGATCACCGTCGGCCAGATGATTTACGGCGCCACGATTTATGAGATGGTCAGAGATCTGAATAAAGAAAGGGCTTCTATCGAGCACTTATTCATCTTAATCGTATTTGGTGATTTTTTAGGCATACCCATCCTGCCGCCATATTACACCTTGCGATTACTGCCGTACATAGCACCCAATATCACCGGTTGGAAACGGACCCTGTTGCGCGAGCGTGACCTGACCGATTTATGCGACCAGGAGATCACCTGAATACGGCAACGCATCCTGATCAATCTGGGCTAACAATATTGCAGACTTATTTCTAAAGGAGCAGTCAATGGCTGAAGAAAAGAAACCCGGTATTTTTAGCAACCTAAAAAGCATTATGTATGGTATGGCAGGCCACGACATGGCCCGTTATGCGCTCAAAACCCGCGGCAGCATGGAGCACCTGTTCATCCTGATCACCATGGGCGACCTGCTGGGCATCCCCATCCTGCCGCCCTACTACAGCCTACGCCTTCTGCCATACGTGGTGCCGCAGATCAGCACCTGGAAGCGGCGCATGTTGCGCGAGCGTGATCTGACCGACGCACTGGCCTAGTGCTGGCATAGGAGCATACCATGTCCCTCGCTGAAATTTTTGAAAAGAATCCCAACCGGCGCTACATCATGTTCGGCGGAAAAGGCGGGCTTGGCAAAACCACATTCAGTGCTGCCGCAGCCTACTGGCTGGCCAAGAAGGGTTTCAAGGTGCTGGTCTTCTCAGTGGATCCCCAGGCCAGCCTCTCGGATATCTTCGAGCGCAATATCTTCGGGCAGGGGCCGGTGGAGATCATACCCAACCTGTTCGCTCAGGAGATCGACGCCGACCAGCGCATCCGCGAATACCAGGGCGAGATCCGCCAGAAAATCCTTGACATGTACGGGCTGGATCAGGTGCCCGAGGAAATCGAGAACTACATCCAGGCAGCAGCGGCCGAACCAGCCATGGAAGAAAGCGCCATCTTCGACGAAGTGGTGGATATCGTGGTGAGCGGCGATTACGACTACTATATCTATGACCTTGTGCCGCTGGGTCATGCGCTGTATTACCTGAGCATGGCTTCCGTCTACGACCAGTGGATCGACAAAATCACGGGCTTGCGTGAAGAGATGGCTGAATATGGGCAGGTGGCAGCGGTGATGAAGCGCGAGAAAGAGACCGAGGAGGATAAGATCCTCAAAGAGCTGCAATATATCAAGCAGCGCATCAACGCTTCATCCAGCATCCTCACCGATAAAGAGAAGACCGCCTTCTACTTCGTGCTGATCCCCGAAGAGATGATCATCCTAGACACCAAGAAAGCCGCCGGCCTGTTCGCCAAATATGACGTGCCGCTTTCGGGATACATCGTCAACCGCGTCATTCCCGCCGAGCTGGCCTCAGGCAATATCCCGGAATACCTGCGCAACCGTATGGAAATGCAGAAGAAATACCTGCAAGAGATCAGGCAAACCTTCGGCAATGAAGTGCTGACCAGCGTGCCGGAATTCGAGCGTGACATCACCGGCCTGCCCATGATCGAGCGCGTGGCCAATGCGCTATTCGAATCGGACAAGTGAGATATGGCGCCCATTGAAATCCCCATGAAAAATTATATGGCTGATAATCCCAGCCTGAAATTCCTGTTTTTTGGGGGCAAAGGCGGGGTGGGTAAAACTGTACTGGCCGGCACAGCCGCCATTTGGGCTGCCGGGCAGGGCAGGCGCACCCTGCTGGCCTCCACCAACCCCGTGCACTCGCTCAGCAGCCTGCTCAGCCAGGACGTGTTCGGCAAGCAGACCCCGGTGACCGGCGTGCCCAACCTGTGGGCTTACGAGATCGACACCAAAGAAACCATCGAGAAATCCAAGCAGGAGATCCGCGAGAAGATCGAGTGGTTCCTGAAATACGCCGATATCAAGACCAAGGCGGATGAGTTCGTCGAATCAGCCACCATGAACCCTTCCTTCGAAGAATCGGCCATGTTCGAGAACATGATTGACCTGATGTTCAAGGACGAATACGATGTGTTCGTGTTCGACACTGCCCCCACCGCCAATGCCCGCCGCTTGTTGGGCATGTCAAGCGTGTACTCCATGTGGGTGAACAAGATGGTGCAGAGCCGTGAGGAAGCTACCAGCCTGAAGGACCTGCTTTCGTACAGCAAGAAGAAGAAAGAAAAGGACCCCCTGATGGATTACCTGCTCAACCTGCGCAGCCGGATGGCGCACGCCAAGCAGCTGCTCACCAACGACAGCCTCACCTCTTTCTTCTTCGTGACCCTACCCGAAGCCCTGCCCATCGCCGTGATCACCCGCTTCATCGAGTGGTTCCACGACTTCAACATCCCGGTAGGTGGCGTTGTGGTGAACATGGTCATTGATAAGAAAAGCGTGATGGATGATTCACCCGATTTCGTCAAGAACCGCGTAGCCATGCAGGACGCCTACATGGCTAAGATTGACAAGGAATTTGGCAACCGCGTGCGCGCTGCCCTGCCATTGCTCGAAACCGAGGTGCGCGGCGTGGACATGCTCAACCGCATGGTTGCCCTGCTGTACACCTGACCTATCCGCCATATTACCTTCTCCCTTGGGGCACAGGGGTATGGGTGCAACCCGGCCCGAAACCATCCCTGTGCCCCTGTTTGTCAGGTGGATTTTTCAAGGGAACAGGGAATAACATTCAGGAGGTGCTTATGCAGCTGAATACCGGCCAGTGGGTGGTGATTGGGGTGGCCGCAGTCTTGATCTTTGGCTACATCCTGGGTTATTTTTACAACCGCCGGCGTGCGGAAGCGATCTTCACCTGGCTGAGGCTGGGGTTATCCACCTATGGGGAAGTGTCCATCGGTGACAAACTGCCTGGCATGGCAACAGGCGGGCGCCTGGAAGTGAACCGGGCCGCAGCTCCCCTCAAGCGTGTAGAAGCGGTGTACCTGTTGGCCCCACGCGACAACCCCCTGTTCCTGGTCTTCCACATGCTGCAGCGCCGCGGGGATGAGCTGATCGTCTGGGTCACCTATCTGGCCAGACCTGAACAGTCGGTCGAAGTGGCCAGGCCAGGCGATCGGCAATTTGGAAACCGGCTAAAGGACAAGGAAAAGCCAGCCTTAACCACCCCACAGAGCATACACGGGCTGCAGATGGCGGTTGAAAAGGGTGCCGGGGCGCAGGTTGCAGAACGGGTTAAAGCGCTGATTGACCAATACCCCTCCACCATCATAAGGTTATCGATCCGCCCTGAAAAGCCCCACCTGTTCCTGCGCGCAAACCTGCGCTTGATGCAGGCTAATCACCCCGAAGATTTTTTCTCCGCATTGGGTAAGATCGCCAGCTGAGATTCCCAAGATAGTGTCACCATGGTCAGGGAGCTCATCTACGGCCGGGTGAAGGCAGCCTGTTGCCCGGCTTCTTGCAGTTAACCAAATTCGCTGTAATCGATGCTATCACCAGCACCCGATTGGAGTATAAATAAAGCTGGTATGGAATTCTTTGATAATTGAGGTGATTCTATGGGCATGGGATTAGGCTTGCGTGGTACGGGCTGGCGAGGGTATATGAAGGGCTCAGATGAGAGACCTGAATTAACCTGGGAGTTGATGAAGCGGGTGCTTGAATATGCCCGGCCCTACCGGCTGAAGATTATCGAGATGTTCGTGCTGATCGCCGCCACTACCGGACTGGGCTTGCTGGTGCCGCTGATCATGCGCTACCTGATCGATACCATCATTCCCTCGGGTAATATTACCCAATTGATCTACCTGGCAGTGGGGATGCTGTTCATCCCACTGCTAAGTGGCCTGTTCCGCGTGCTACAGCGCAGGCTCAATGCCCAAATCGGCGAGGGTGTAACCTACGACCTGCGTAAAGCGCTTTACTCTCACTTGCAACGCATGTCGATGCATTTCTTCACCAATACAAAAATGGGTGAGTTGATCAGCCGGCTAAATAATGATGTCCAGGGAGCGCAGGAAGCCATCAGCAGCACCATCGTGGATATCACCACCAATCTTATCCAGACCTTCGCCGTGCTGGTGGTGATGCTGGCCCTGCAATGGCAGCTCACCCTGATCAGCGTGGTGATCCTGCCTCTGTTTATCATCATCTCGCGCCACATTGCCCGCCGCCTGCGTGACCTTTCTCACCAGCAGCTTGAATCGATGGCCGCCATGAACGCCACCATGCAAGAGACGCTTAATATCGGCGGTATGCTGCTGGTGAAGCTTTTTGGCCGCTTTACCGAGGAAGTGAACCGGTTCGATCAGCGCATCACTGATCTACGGGATATCAATATCAACCGGGCTGTGGTGGGCGCTTATTTCATCGTAATCATCGGCCTGGTAAGCGCTGTGGGCACATCCCTGGTGTATGGGTTGGGCGGTTACATGGTCATACGCCAGGCATTCACCATCGGCACCATCGTGGCCTTTGGCGCCTATATCTCCAACCTTTACACGGCCCTACAAGGCCTGGCAAATGACCCGGTGCAATTCGCCACATCGGTGGTGAGCTTCGAGCGCGTATTCGAAGTGATCGACCTGCCCCTGGATATCCGTGAAGATTCCCACCCCGTCGTGCTGCACGACGTGCGCGGAGAGCTTGTATTCGAAAGCGTATCCTTCTGCTATGACGAGCAGCCACTGCCCCTGCTGAGCGAGGTGCAGCGCTATGGGCAGGTTGATACTATCGGGGCGGTCCTTTCAGGCGGCGGGCAGCCGGCAGCCGATAAACCAGACGGCATGGCATCACCAATTCTTCCCATAGGAGAGGCAGAACCTTTACCATCCATCAGCGCAGTGACTGAGACCCACGACCAAGCCCGCGAGCTGGCCCTCGACCATATCAGCTTCACCGCCATGCCTGGTGAACTCACCGCTCTGGTGGGCCCGAGTGGGGCGGGAAAGACCACCATCACCTACCTGATCCCTCGCCTGTACGACCCCACCCAGGGCCGGATTTTATTGGATGGGCGCGATTTGCGAAGCCTGAGCCTGGCTGAGCTCACCTCGCAAATCGGCATGGTCACCCAAGAGACCCACCTTTTCCACGATACCATCCGCACCAACCTGCTGTACGCCCGCCTGGAGGCCACCCAAGCCGAGCTGGAAGCCGCGGCACGCGCCGCCAACATCCACGAATTCATCAGCGGGTTGCCCGACAAGTACGAGACCATTGTGGGCGAGCGCGGTTACCGGCTGAGCGGTGGCGAAAAGCAGCGCATCGCCTTGGCGCGCGTCATCCTGAAAGACCCACGCATCCTTGTGCTGGACGAAGCCACCAGCAGCCTGGACAGCGAGTCGGAGGCGCTCATCCAGGAAGCGCTCAAGCGCCTGATGGAGGGCCGCACCAGCATCGTGATCGCCCACCGCCTGAGCACCATCCTGGCTGCGGACCAGATCCTGGTGCTGGACCGCGGCACAATCGTCGAGCGCGGGGCGCATCAAGAACTGCTTAAGCAAGGTGGGCTATATGCCCACCTGTATGAGACGCAGTTCCGTCCAGGCTTGCAAAAACGAGTCTGAACCGCGGATGGCGCTGAGGTAATGATTGCGCATGCGAACCAGTAACCAGCTAACACGGGACTGTTGCTCACATCTGCTCCGCAAGGCAGATAACTTACCTCCTGCTCCTGGGCACCATCCGAAGCATGCTCTTCACCCTGGTGGTCCGTAGATGGTTCAACGGCCAGGAGCTCTACAGAATTAACAGGGATTTTCTCTCATATTTACCGACACTGATCATGGGCAGCCGTTAAAAAATGGATGACGCCAAGTTTCTTGGCACCACCCAGAATGCTTTTTGCTTGGCTTTTTTAACTGATCCTCGTCTTGATCTCTTCGCTCCGGTGATCTACAAAACCGCGGCTTGCTGTCGAAAACAAATGCAGGTTTTTTTAAGGATGGCTTATATCCGTCAACGTCTGCATGAACAGCACAATCAGGTTCTCTTCGGCTGTAGACAAACCCAGATTACCGAGCTCATCTGTGTTTACCGTGTCGGGAAATTCCGGATCCGGCCAATCTTCTACGTCGCGGGTGTTATAGAAATGAGTTATATCATAAAGGGATTTAAAGTAACCATTGTGCCCATAAGCTTTAACCGTATCGCCTTCACGCTTATCGACATTACGCAGGGTAGGCACTTTAAATTTGCCCCATTCAGCCATATATGTCTCTTCATCGTAGCCTGCGTTCTTTAAAAATCCTCCCAGGCCCGGATCAATAAACTCTGGGTCTATGATATAAACCGGATTCCAGGGATTCTTTGGTATCCCCAGGTTGTCATAGGTGAAATCGGTGAACAGAGGATATCCCGCGGCACCTTCATCCAGCGTGTGGCACAGGGAGCATTTTCCTTTATCTTCATCGTTATACAGTGCCAATCCCATCACCTCATCGTCACTCAACCCAAGGTCATAGTAATCACCGAAGTTGCTCATGCCGATCATTGTCACATCCATGCCGGCAGCCTTGGCATTATCCCAGAAATCATCAAATTTGGAGTTGAATGGGTTTACCTCGTTAGACTTCTCATACGCTGAGATTGATAGGCCAATTCGGTCATAGGCCGTATCGATTCCCGCTTCTGTAGTGCAATCCAATGAGCCCCAAACTTGCACAAAAAGCCTGGCGTAGTTGGATTTGTAGACTTTCCAGCACAGCATTTCAGCATCTGTAAGTGCCTGTTCGACGGGGTTTAAGAACGGTCCTTTGGCTTGTTCTGCCAGTGGATCACCGAGGATCCAGCCTGTAGCGCGGCCATCCCAGAACATACCGCCCACCCACACTTCATCGGTGTCATCGTAATACAGGACCGGGCTTTCACCCCCATAAGCAGCTGTGGGGGGCCTGCGGTTGCCAAAGGCTCCCAGGATCGACCCAGGATACACCGCTCCAAAAGCATTGATCTTCCCTTTGGGTCCGGTGAACCCAAATTCTGCCGCATGGCAAGTGGCACAGGATTGATTATTATTGATAGACAGCGATTTATCCAGGAAAAGCATTTTCCCCAATCGTTCTAATCTCGTCAGCGAATCAATTTTAGCCTCAGCCGGTAATGTAATTGCAAGCACGATCGCCAGAATGCCGATTGCTATCCCAGATATGAATAACACTTTTTTAACCATAATCATTTCTCCTCAAAGAGTTATGGCATACCAATAGCTGGGGTCGATATAATTATCA
>CAYLPS010000130.1:0-8419 GCA_964385625.1 uncultured Anaerolineaceae bacterium
CTCCAACACCCCCAACACCCCCTGCGCCCCCACCAGAGCAAGTAGAACCTGACGCACCTGGAGCGTTGAGCACTGCTGACATTCTACAGCGCATCGAGCGTGGTGAGCTGACGGTGGACGAAGCCCTTAAGATGATGAAAGGTCAATCTTAAACCTGCCCACATTCGGGTTATTTGCGACCAGGGTATAATTCCCTGGCGCATTTTTATTAATTTCAAGTCGCAATAATCAATCTACCACCATGCCACCAGCTTCGGAACATGCACCTATAAAACGGCCCACCGGTATGTTTGGGTTTACCATCGTGTGGGTCGGCCAGATCATTTCCTTGCTGGGTACCAGCATGACCGGCTTTGCCATGACGATCTGGGCTTACGAGAAAACCAATGCGGCTACTGCCCTGGCTCTGGTTGGATTTTTTTTCGTAGCACCCATGCTTATCGCTTCTCCTTTCGCCGGAGCCCTGGTGGACCGCTCCAACCGTAAGATGATGATGATGGTCAGCGATATCGCTTCGGGGATTGCCAGCTTTATCATCCTCATCCTGTTCATCAGTGGGCACCTGCAGATCTGGCACCTGTACATCACCAGCGCCTTCCAGGGTGTGTTCCAATCTTTCCAGTGGCCCGCATACTCCGCAGCAATTTCGACCATGATCCCCAAGCAGCATTATGGGCGGGCCAATGGCATGCTTTCCCTGGCGGATACCGCTTCCAATATATTTGCCCCCATTCTGGCTGGAGCATTATTGGGCATTATTGGGGTCCCGGGCATCTTGCTGATTGATCTGGGTACCTTTGTTTTCGCCATCGGCGCTTTATTATTCGTTCACATCCCGCAGCCCATGGTGACAGAAGAAGGCCAGCAAGCCAGGGGCAATATCCTGAAAGAAGCGGTCTTTGGCTTTCGCTATATTCTCACCCGCCCTTCATTGCTGGCCTTGCAAATCGTTTTTATGGTCGGGAATTTCTTTCTTGGTATTCCCGGAGCAGTCCAGGCAGCCACGGTGCTTGCCAATACCGCCAGTAATGAAAAGATTCTGGCTTTTGTTAATTCCGCTGGGGCAGTCGGCGGCGTGGTGGGGGGGCTGGTGATGAGCGCCTGGGGAGGGCCAAAGCGCCGCGTGCATGGGGTGCTGATGGGTTGGTTTATTACCAGCTTGTTTGGGACGGTGCTATTTGGGTTTGCACGTGCATTACCCATTTGGGTTGCAGCTTCCTTCATTGGCATGTTCTTTGTGCCCATCATCAATGGTTCCAACCAGGCCATCTGGCAGGCTAAGGTCCCGCCAGACCTGCAGGGAAAGGTGTTTTCCATCCGTCGGCTGATCGCTTGGTTCATCAGCCCCCTGGCCATGCTTGTGGCTGGCCCCCTGGCCGACAAGGTGCTTGAGCCGGCTTTACGTAACCCGCAAAGCCAGCTCTCCAACTTGCTGGGCTGGGCCATTGGCACCGGTCCTGGTCGTGGTATGGCTCTGCTTTTTGTTATTGGTGGCAGCCTGGCAGCTGTCGTTGGGATCAGTGGATATGCATTTCGGGTATTGCGCCAGGTTGATACCTTGCTGCCTGATCACGATACTTTACCCACCCTTGCCTCTCCTGACGCAAGGCTGGCCAGTATGCAGCAGTTACTCGAAGAACGACTTTACTGGGTTTCGCAGCCTGAATCGCTCGAACGTCAGCTAGCCCTTAAAGCTATTTCCAATAAATTACGCAAGCTGGGGAAGGAGGTCATTCCACCTCTCAAGCCAGCTTAACTGTATAACTTATTATCTACCCCGCCACTGCTAATGCACTAATTTCCTTTCCAGCACAACGGCTGCCATGGTGTTATCAGCCATCACCGTGTCGCCTTCATAATGTACGATTGTCCTCCAGCCCATATCGATCCAAAATCGCAGAGCAGGCCAATTTTTTAAGCACACGCGCAACCAGATGGCTTCATACTCTCCCATTTGCTTGAATTGTTCCCAAATTCCGTAAGCCAGCTCTGAGCCATAGCGGTTTTTTTGAAAATGAGGGTGCACCACGAACATAGATATCCACACCCTTTTCGGAATGGGCGCATCATGGAATAAGTGGAAATAACCGACAATATCCGTTCCACCACGCAAGAACACGCTTTGCATTTTAAATATATCTTTTGCTGTGTGGTTGAGCCCCAGGCTTTTAGTGACCAGCTTGCTGAAGGCTTCCTCGGTTTCGATATAAAAAGTATTGTCCCACTCGCCAACATACGAACAGGCATTAAATACATTCCGCAAATGGGGAACATCCTCCATGATCGCGTCCCGAATCATTAATCGTTCAGTCCCCCATGTCTCCGGTAATATCTTCATGTTTCTACCCCTTGTTAGTATCTATGTAGAATATCATGTTTTCATTGCATTTTTTCCTCGCTAATACCGGCATATTTTATCTCATAAAGCTTAAAATAATCTTTTAACACCATAAACCTCAGTCAACTGTCCTGAAAATAGGGTACACTTGCGATATCAAATCCTCTATCACTTAAAAACCGGAGAAATCTCATGAGAAGAATGCGCTTTTTACTTCCAATGCTGCTTATCTGTTTATTATTCGTTGGGGGTCTTTTGCTGGTTAATCCATCACAGGCTCAAAATGGACCTGCCTGGCTTTCATTTGACGGTGATTCATCACCCGCTGAGCCAACGTTGGCATTGGCAGGCGCCAGCTTGAAGCAGATCAGCCTGGACGCCACCCTCCCTGGTGTGAGCGTTGAAACCATCACCGTTGATGGCGTGGCATACACCCGCTTTTCTGGCGAAGGCTACGCTTACCCGGCTGATTATGGGATGCCCGAGCTGCCAGTTTTACGTCATGCGGTGGAGATACCCTTTGGCGCCCAGGTTTCTATTGAGGTCATATCGGTAATCTATCAGGACCATTCGCTCCACAGCCTTGGCCTGCACACCATATACCCCATGCAACCGCCCGTGCCGAAGGTGGAAGGCGCAGAAGATAGCCAGCCCTTCACCATTGACACAAAATATTACACTGGTGGCTCGCAATACCCATCAAGTATGGTTACTGTTGGCGAGCCTTACATCATGCGAGGGCATCGCATCTTGCCGGTGGAAGTATGGCCTGTGGCATACGACCCCTCCCAGGGCAGCTTGCGCTTCTACTCACAGGTAACCTTCGAGCTGAACCTTAGCGGCGCCGATGCGGTAGAGACGAACCGCCTGGCAGACAGGTATGCCTCGCCGGCATTTGACCCCTCCCTCTCGCAGCTGGTGCTGAACTATAACCAAAGCCGGCCCATCCGGGTAAACGCCCAGGTTGGCTACCTAATTATCTCAGCTGATTCTTATGCCAGCGCCCTCCAGCCGCTCATCCAGCTGCGCCAGAACCGTGGCTTTGATGTCACCCTGCTCAAGACTTCTGAAGTGCCTGGCGGCCCAACCAGGGAAAACATCAAGGCTTATATCCAGGCGGCTTATGACACCTGGCCGGTGCCGCCTAGCTACGTTTTGCTGGTGGGCGATACCGATACCGTTCCCACCTGGAATGGATTGGTAAGTTCTACCGCCACCGATATCTATTACGCCACCATGGATGGCGCAGACGATTGGCACCCCGATATCGGCCGAGGGCGCTTCCCGGTACGCTCGGTTGAGCAGACTACTGCGATGGTGGAGAAATATCTCTCCTATGCTACCCTCACCGGACAGGAAGCCTGGCTGAAAACTGCCTCCTTCCCTGCCACCTGTGATAACTACCCCGTTGCCGAAGGTACTCACAATTATGTCATCAATTATCATACTGGCCCAGGTGAATGGATTGGTTACTTCCCTAATGATCCTAATTATGGTGGTGACCAGCTTTATTGCATAACTTATGATGCCACACAGGCAGACGTGATTGAGATGGCAGGCCAGGGCCGATGGGCAATCATCTATTCAGGCCATGGATCATATAGCGGCTGGGAATTATTGGATCAACCCAATATACCAAGTATCCCTAATTACAATATGTATCCCTTTGTGGCTTCCCATGCCTGCCTTACCGGCGATTTCAGCCAACCCGAAGTATTTGGGGAGACCTGGGTGTTGCAGCAAAGCAAGGGCGCCATCGTGTTTTGGGGCTCTACTAACCTGACCTATTGGGATGAGGATGACATCCTGGAAAAGAAGGCCTTCGATGATCTATTTGCACCACCTCAACCCCAGGAACGTCACGCCGACGTTACCGAGATGACCTATGCCGGCCTGACGGGTGTGGAAACGGTGTATCCCGGCAGCGCTCGCTATTACTGGGAGGAGTATAACCTGCTGGGTGACCCATCCTTCCACCTGTTCATGGAGCCCGAGCTGCCCAGCTTCACCCTGGATGTCGAGCCCGGCTCTCACCAGGTTTGCGCTGCTGGCACGCTGACTTCCAATATCGAGATTGGCAGCATCTTGAACTACTCCTCCACTGTCTACCTTATGAATGGTGAGCTGCCCTTCGATGTTTCCGCCAGCTTTGATCCATCCGAAGGTACCGCACCATACAGCTCAACGCTTACGCTGGATGTGACGGAGGGCGCGCTGGAAGGTGACTACACCATCCCCATCACCGCCACCGACTATGTCAGCCAGACGCTGGATACCAATCTCTACCTGCGCATCAACACGTCCCTGCCCTCTATACCCGACCTGCTGAACCCGGAGAATGGGGCGGCCAACCAGCCCTTCACCCCCCATTTCGACTGGTCTGACCTGCCGCTGGTGGGCAGCTATAATATGCAGCTCGCGAACACCCCGCTGTTTGAGATGCCCATCGTCACACCCACCGGGCTGTTGAGCTCGGATTACACCCTGCCGACACCCCTGGATGGTGGGGCTTGCTACTGGTGGCGGGTCCAGGCAGATAATGCCTGTGGGACGGGTGAGTGGACTGCACCCTTCCACTTCAGCACGGTGAACCTGGGCGTTTCCTTCTATGATGACCTGGAATCAGGCAGCGATCTGTGGTCGCACATAGCCGTCTTGGGGACAGATCATTGGGTGATCTCCGATGAGCAATCGCACAGCCCCACGCATGCCTGGTTTGTGCCGGATGACGGCTCCGTCACCGATACCCGCTTGTGGACCACTGATCCGATCCAATTGGGGGCAGCAGATACGCTCACTTTCTGGCACCAGTACCAGTTCGAAGGCGACAGTTTTGACGGCGCAGTCCTGGAGATTTCCACTGATCTGGGCGACAGCTGGGCTGACCTGGGAGATTACATTACTGCCAATGGGTACAACGGCACGATTTCCACAAGCTATAATAATCCCCTCGCAGGCCGGGCTGCATGGACCGGCGATTTAGCAACCTGGACGGAGGTTTCTGTAGACCTGAGCAGCTTCGCCGGGCAGCAGGTAATGATTCGCTGGCGGCTGGGCTGCGATATTTCCATCAGTGACGAGGGCTGGTATATCGATGATGTGCAGATCAATTCACCTCTGCCGGCCAACCCGGCGCCCGGCTTGCTTGCCATCAGCCCTGAGGCGGGCAACAATGGCATATCCACACCCGTGGTGATCACCGGCACCAATTTTACCGGAGTGCCTGCCCTCCTGTTGGGTGATACCTGGCTCGAATCGGTCACCCTGGTCACCTCCAGCACCATCACAGCGGTGGTCCCTGCCGGTATCACCGAAGGCGTATATGACCTGACCATTTTCAACGGTGACTGCCAGGAAGATACTCTCGAAGATGCCTTTATGGTGTTCGCAGGCGAAGAGCCCATCAGCGGTTTGATGGCCAGTAACGACAGCCCCACCGAGCTCGGCGGTCTCACCACCTTCACTGCCACGGTGCAAACAGGCAGCAATATCACCTACACCTGGGAATTTGGTGATGACAGCTCGGAGATTGGTGAAACGGTCACCCACATTTATGCCGAAGCAGGGGAATACACCGCGACAGTCACTGCCACCAACTCTTTGGGCTCTGAAGTGGCCACAACTGATGTGATTATCTTTGCCCCACCGATCCGGTTGATATATTTACCAATAACGCATAAATA
Organism: uncultured Anaerolineaceae bacterium; assembly: GCA_964385625.1. Lineage (GTDB taxonomy): Bacteria > Chloroflexota > Anaerolineae > Anaerolineales > UBA4823 > FEB-25. The sequence continues at coordinate 6,022 of CAYLPS010000130.1, forward strand.
AGTCTTTCCCATCACCTCACGCGCACATCCTTGTGCGCGTGAGGTCATTTAACTGAATTCTTGGTGGAGGCGCAGATCTTGCGGCTCTGAGAAAATCATTATTTTTTCGCCAAATCGAGGCGTCACCAGACATGTAGGGCATCGCATGCATCCGGCTGGTGCGCCAGGTTCTCCTGGCCATCTGGCAAGTGCAGGCTAGAGCCGCTCTCCAGGGCTTTCCAAACCTTTGCCAGCGGGCTACCCAAAGCATGGTAAACTTCCTCCGTTTTCCGGCAATTAGACACTCCCTAATTTAACCCACACCGTTATAATGGGTGAGTCGCTGCTACACCTTAGCTTTCAGACAACACTTATTGCTAGAAAGGCATCCAGTTTGAAACCCATTCAGCTCGTTTTATCATACGCCAGGCATTATAAGCTGGTGCTTGTAGTCACCATCGGCAGCACCTTGTTATTGGTAGGTGTCCAATTAGTGGTGCCGTGGGTTATTCGCGACCTGATCAACGAAGTCACTGCCTCGAATGTGACGTCTGAGTCGTTCAAAGTAGTCACAACCCTTTCCCTGGTGGTATTGGGGGTATACATCCTCAAAGGTATCATGTAGTTCTTACGCTCCTACATGGCACATCTGGCTGGTTGGGGCGTGGTGGCTGATGTACGCAAGCACATTTACGAACACCTGCAGGCACTCTCATTGCGCTATTATGAAGACAAGCAGACCGGGCAGCTGATGAGCCGGGTGATCAACGACACCGAGCTTTTCGAGCAGCTCATCGCCCATGCCATTCCGGATGTGATCGTCAACCTGATCACGCTGGTGGGTGTGACAATGGTGCTGCTGACCTTGAACTGGATGCTGACCCTATTAAGCATCATCCCCATTCCACTGGTATTGATATCATTGCGAGTCTATGCACGTTATGTGCGCCCGGCTTTCCGCGCACGGCAAAAGGAGCTGGGTAACCTGAATGCCATCCTCAATGACAGCCTTTCAGGGATCCGCGAGATCAAGGCTTTCACCCGCGAGGCTGAAGAGATCAGGCGTGTCAGCCAGGGCATCAACCGCTACCGCATTTCTATGCTGGGGGCGCTCAAGCTGATGGCCATTTTCCAACCCTTCGTCGAATTCACCTCCTCACTTGGCTGGCTGATCGTGATCTATTTCGGCGGCAGGCTGGCACTGCAGGGGATGCTTTCGGTGGCAGACCTGGTGGCATTCTTCCTTTACCTCGACATCTTCTACCAGCCGGTGCGCGTGCTGAGCAACGCCTGGGAACAGATCCAGGGCTCGCTAGCAGGGGCTGACCGGGTGGCTGACCTCCTTGCAGAACAGCCTGAGATGCGCAATGCCCAGGATGCGGTGCCGCTTGAAGAGCGCGCGCATGGCGATATCACTTTCCGAAACGTGAACTTCGAATACGAGCCCGAAATACCCATCCTGGAGAGTATCAACCTCGACATCCAGGCCCGCCAGGTGATCGCCCTGGTGGGACCCACCGGAGTGGGAAAATCGACCCTGGTGAGCTTGATCCCGCGCTTCTACGATGTCACTTCGGGTAGCATAACACTGGATGGGCGGGATATCCGCCAGTTCACCCTGGAAAGCCTGCGCCGGCAAATCAGCATCGTGCTGCAGGATGTGTTCCTGTTCAATGGGACGGTACGAGAGAACATCCTGTTTGGACGGCCAGATGCCACGGACGAAGAAGTGTACACTGCGGCCAAAATTGCCAATGCAGATGGTTTCATCTCGGCGCTTTCGGATGGCTACGAGACGATGATCGGCGAGCGGGGGGTGAGGCTTTCCGGCGGGCAGAAGCAGCGCCTGTCGATTGCCCGGGCGGTGCTCAAGAATGCGCCTATTCTGGTGCTGGATGAGGCCACTTCCTCGGTGGATACCGAGACGGAGTTGCTCATCCAGCAAGCCCTCGAGCGCCTGATGGTGGGGCGCACGACCATCATCATTGCCCACCGCCTGTCCACCATCCGTAATGCCGATAAGATCGTGGTGCTGGAGGGCCGGCAGATCAAGCAGATTGGCACGCACGAGGAGCTGATGTCCCAAGATGGCCTGTACCGGCGGCTCAACACGGTACAAAACCGACTGGAAATGCCGGAAGCAGAACCCCCGACAGCTTTTTCAATCAATTAATCGCTTCAATCCATCAACTCACTTTTTGAAGCGATCCTTGCTGATCAAATTAAAGTATAGGCATCTTTCCGGATGATAGTCCAGCATTTATTGAATGAGTCACGAAGCAATCGGCGCTTCATCGATTGTCCTCGAATATCATCTGTATCCCTGGTCTGCGCACTATTTTTCACAAAATTGACATCTGAATTTATTGACCTATAATATTAATAACCACATCCCAGAAAAAACATTGTGAGCATAAAT
>CAYLPS010000131.1:0-8149 GCA_964385625.1 uncultured Anaerolineaceae bacterium
TATAATATTCATAGCCTTAAGTTAGAAGCAAAATAACTCGAAAAGAACAAGCTACGTCAATCGCTTGTGCAATTCTGGTCGATCAGGAGGTGAATTAACAGGCACATATCCGGGTTTACCATTCCGTCAATCCAAACTTCAATAATAGGAGGGAAGAATGAAAGTGAAGTATTTCATGTTATCAGCATTTTTGGCCATATTGGCGCTATTCCTATGCATCTGGGATTTGAGCGCCCAATCCTCAGCCGGCGCTCAGGCAGCCGAGCTGCTTCAACCTAACCGGCAGGGCGCCTGGCTGGATTCGATCACTTTCAGCGAGCAGAGTGATATCGAACAGGCGGTTTACCAGCTCAAGACGAATGAGCTGGACCTATATGCCTACCCGCTTGCCGACTCAACGATTTTCCAAGATGTACTGGAGGACCCCGATTTAACCCAGACAGAATCATATGGATCCTACAACGAATTAACCTTTAATCCGTATGGCCCGACCTTTTACGACGGCCGGCTCAACCCATTCTCGGTGGCTAAAATCCGGGAGGCCATGAACTGGCTGGTCGACAGGGATAAAATCGTCCAGGAAATCTACGGCGGGCTGGCAGTACCACTTTACACATCCATAACCATCCCTTCGGCAGATTTTGAGCGCTTCAACAGCACAATTCAAGCACTTGAAGCTGCGTATGCCTATGATTTCTCACAGGCTGAGGCTACGATTACCACAGAAATGGTAGCTTTAGGGGCCACGCTGGTAAACGGCAAATAGCAATATAACGGCCAGCCGGTCAGCATCATTTTTATCATCCGTATCGAAGATAACCGGCGCCCAATTGGAGATTACGTTTCCGACCAGCTCGAAAAGATCGGCTTCACCATCGACCGCCAATATAAGACCTCTCAGGAGGCCAGCCCAATCTGGAACGGCAGCGACCCTGGAGAGGGCCAATGGCATATCTATACCGGGGGCTGGATCAGCACGGCAATTTCCAGGGATGATGGAACCAATTTTGGCTTCTTTTATACTCCGCTCGGCATGAGCTCGCCATTATGGCAAGCTTACGATCCCACCCCCGAGTTCCAGGCGGTATGCAACCAGTTGTGGAATATCAGCTTCTCTTCCATGGAGGAGCGGGCAGTGATTTTTGAGCAAGCTTTATCGCTGGCGATGAGCGATAGTGGCCCGGGGTCACAGGGATCGGGTTCCTTGCGGGTCTGGCTGGTAGATCAGTTTGGCTTCTCCCCCCAGCGGGCAGGGATCACTGTCGCCAGTGACCAGGCTGGCGGCGTATCCTGGGCAGCCATGTTCCCTTACGTGGCGCGCTTCGAAGGCATGGAAGGCGGGAACCTGCGGGTGGCGCAACCATCGATTCTGGTCGAGCCGTGGAACCCGGTTGCGGGCAGCAACTGGGTATACGATGCATCTCCTGCCAGGGCCACCGCTGACAAGGGCACGATTGCCGACCCCAACACGGGCCTGGATTGGCCTCTGCGCATCGAAAGCGCCGAGGTGACCGTACTGGAGGGCCTGCTGGTCACTAAAACGCTGGATTGGGTCAGCCTGAGCACCAGCCCAACCATCGAAGTCCCGGGCAATGCCTGGGTGGACTGGGATGCTGCCAACCAGGTGTTCATCACCGCCGGCGAGAAATACACCTATACTATCACCGCCAATTCCAAGGTAACCGTACGCTACCCGGATGACTTATTCACCAGCGTCAGCTGGCACGATGGCAGCCCGCTCTCGATGGGCGACTTTATCATGAACATGATCCTGCAATTTGACCGCGCCAAACCCGAAAGCTTGATCTACGATGAGTCAGCGGTGCCGTATTTTAATGCATTCATGTCCCACTTTAAAGGCCTGGTGATCGAGTCGACCGACCCGCTGGTGATCACCACGTATGATGATCTTTACTCCCTGGATGCCGAGTTGATGGTGCAAGCCTGGTATCCGATGGGAGGAGGTTATTCTGCTGATGCCGCCTGGCATGCGCTGACACCCGCCATGCGCGCCGAGGAAGCCGGTGAATTGGCGTTTTCATCTGATAAGGCGCAACAGTTGGGAGTGGAATGGACCAATTTCCTGGGAGGCTCAAGCCTGGGCATCATGGAAGGCTGGATGAACCAATCAGCGGGCGAGCATTACATCCCCTACCTGCCCACAATGGGCACCTACGTGGACCAGGCTGAAGCGGATGCGCGCTGGCTGGCACTGCAAAACTGGTACGCCACGCGCCATCATTTTTGGCTGGGTACCGGGCCATTCTATGTGGAGCAGGTTTCGTATGATCCCAAATCACTGGTCCTGGCGCATTTTGATGCCTATCCGGATGCTTCCGGCAGGTGGGATGCGTTTGCCGCCCCTGCCCAGCCCGAGCTGTCCATCAACCATGAGGCCGGTGCGCCCGGAAGTTACTTCAATGCATTGGGGACGGGGTTCGAGCCCGGCAGCCTGGCATTGATTGTGGTCAATGACCACATCCTCGATCAGTTGCAGGTCGATAACAGTGGGGAGATATCGTTTACATTAAGCACCGACCAGGTTGCGCCTAGGATTTACCATGTGCGGGTCAGTGTTAACCCATCAGCAGGAGTCCACTTTGCAATAGATGAGGCAGAACCACTCTGGCAGCAGGAAGGTTCTCTACCAATTGTTGTTATACCGCCCACACATTATTTCCATTTACCCATGATAAATAAGAATTGAGGAAGATAGTTCATCATATTTAATGGTTCTTAGTATTAATATAAATTCAGGCCTGGCAGCTCGTGAAATCTGCCGGGCCTGGATATTTCATACACCGTTAAACTCAGAGATGATATTTGCGGTTTATTGCAATCTTGAAGCCTCGCCAAATTTCAAGGTTTGGCTGGCACATCAACTTCACCAACTCTCCCGACCTTAATCCAATGCCAGCATGTGGATGGTTTTCATGTATAAGTCTTTTTTCATCTATCCATAGAGGAAATAAAATTAGGAAGAAGGGAAGGTTAACGGGCAGTCTTCATGGCTATCGTTGTAACAAGTGTGGCGATGTATTTCAACCAACAAGACGGCTTCAGATCCAGGACTCGTAGAATTTTCAGAAACCCGTAATCGAAGCCCTGACGGCATTGCAGCGCTCGCAATCCTCCTCACCACACAACAGGGCCAGGGGGTCTTCCTTCAGTAAGTCGCAGACGATATCGATTAAATTTACCACGGGGATAGCCTGGATTACAGCGCCTCCAACCTGCACCATGCGCGCCAGGTTGTCGAGGTATGGGTTAAGCTGCTCAAAGCCCTGCGAGCAGCCGGGAAACCCCTGGCAGCGGACGATGCCATTAGAGCTTAACGCCCAGCGCGTAAACTGCTTGCGCCCGGCTATCCCTTCAGCATAATGGATGCTCGTGTTTGCGGTCTGGTCAACCCCCAATAGCAGCACCCAGCCATCCTGTTCGGCGAGCGTTTTGATGGGCATGAGGGGCTGCTTGATGGTTTGGGAGGCCAGGATGGCGCGGGCATTCAAACCGGCAAAGGACAAGATGGGATGACTCGAGCGGAAAGCCCCGGGGTGCTTGCGCAACGTCTCAGCCAGGATGCCCATCGTCCAGTCGGCCGGCATATCCTGGTGATATATTTCTGCCAACCGGTTGCTTTGCTCACCGCTGCCATAACGAATAGCGTTTTCAGCCGGACCCACCTCGGGGATGATCATGCTCTTATAGGTAAAGGTGGGCATGATCATGGAATTGAAGGATGAGCACAAGGCTCCCAACAGCGTATCTGCGCCGCCCTGCAGCTCGCCAAATGCCGCCAGTGAGTTATGCACAATCACCGGCCTCGAAGGGTCAATCTCCAGCTTGCGAAACGCGGTGATGAGATCGCGGAAGCTCAGCACAAGGGGCTAGGCTCCCTTCCAGCTGGCTTTACGCTTTTCCACGAATGCCTGCATGCCCTCTTTCTGATCCTGCGAGGCAAACAGGAAATAGAAAGCCCGGCGCTCATCCTGCAGGCCATCGGTCAGGGATGTTTCGAAGGCGTGATTCACAGCCTCCTTACCAAGGCGAATTGCCAACGGTGCCCGGGCGGCAATCTCTGCGGCCATATGCAGGGCTTCTTCCAGGTACCGCTCAACAGGCAGCATGTGGTTGATCAAGCCAAAACTTAGCGCTTCTTCGGCGGTCAGCTGTCGGTTATTGAGCACCATTTCCATGGCCAGGGCTTTACCCACCGCACGAGTCAGGCGCTGCGTGCCGCCCGCACCGGGGATCACCCCCAGGTTGATCTCGGGCTGGCCGAAACGCGCCGTCTCAGAGGCAATGATCATATCGCAAGACATGGCCAGCTCGTTCCCGCCTCCCAGGCACCAGCCGGATACAGCGGCAATCACCGGCTTGCAGATGCCTCGCAAGCGATCGAATTGGGGAATATAGCTGCGGGTAAGCATATCGATGGCGCTCGATTCGGCCATCTCCTTGATGTCTGCACCCGCCGCGAAGGCCTGGTCATCACCGGTAATGACCATGGCGCCAATCGCCGGGTCACGGTCAAAGCTTTCCAGCGCATCGGCTAGCTCACGCAGCACGGTGCCGTTAAGGGCATTTCGCACCCTTGGCCGGTTGATGCGCACCAGCCCAACCTGCCCATGGACCTCCACCAGTATGGTTTCATATGTATTTGACATAGCCCCTCCTTGGGAAGAATGAAATCTATAATTTGCTTTCGCCAGGATGATTAAAATTATACGTCAAGATATCACGCCCGCCGGGTGGCAAAGTAATTCTCCATCCAAAAGCTGCCTAATTAATCAATTAAGTATACCTAACCCAGGAACTCCAGCGTGATAACCCGACCGCTTACACCTTCAGCCGCCTCAGCGCACAAATACAATACCAGTTGAACCAGCCTGGGCTGCTGTGCCCCTGCGGGAGACATATCAAGCCAGCTATTAAATGGAGTGCTGTCCCATTCTGTTAATGGGGCTGAACCCATGCTTCCCTCGCCATAGCAGATCGAATTTAGCCGGATGTGATAAGGTTCCAGCTCGGCTGCGGCAGCCTGGGTTAACCCCACCAGGCCTGCCTGGCTGGCGGTATAGGCGCAGTAACCCTTTTGCACAGCCTGTTGCATGGAGATAAGCTGAACCATCACACCGCCTCCTTGCTGGCGCATCACCCTCCCAACCTGTTGCATGGCATAGAAAGCACCAGCCAGGTTGACATCCAGCGTGCGGTGGAAATCCCACTCATCCATGTCCAGCAATCCAGCATTCGGCGCCACCGAGGCGTGGATCACCAGGCAATCAATACGCCCATAACGCCCCAGCACCTCTGCCACCAGGCCTTGAACCGGCATGCCCTTGGCGATATCAAAAACAAATCCATCGCCTGAACCACCCGCCCGGTGAACCAGGTCGATGGTTTCATCCAGACTGAGCGGGCTGATGTCGTTGGCGGCGATAACCGCGCCCAGCGCGCCGAAAGCTACGGCAACCTGGCGGCCGGCACCCCGCCCAGCGCCAGTGATCAACACCACTTTCCCGGTAAATTCATCCGCTGCCATGCCCACTCCTAAGATTCATGCCCGAACATTTTTAGTCACTTTGTTCTTCAACGAGTTTGGCCTTCAGGATCACAGGTTATGACCTGGCCAGCATTTTGAGCGCTATTTAGCGGCAGTCCCAGGTAGGGAGACGGGTCGAGGGTGTTCTCGATTTTTAGCTCATTGCGAAAACCACCTGCACCATCATCCAGCACTATCGAAAAGTGCAGGTGAACGCCCACCGGGTTGTTAGGGTCGCCCGAATAATCTCCCTGGTAACCAAGGAAAGTGCCTGCTTTTACGAAGAGCTCGTAGGTGCCGGGAGGAAATTCGGGTGATATGTAAGAAAGCCCATTTTGATCGGCCAGGTGTGTGTAATAGGTCCAAATCTGCCTATCCGGCGACAGCGGGTCCTCAGGGATGCGGATGATCACCGTGGATTTCCAGGCAGGCAGGCGGGTAAGGTAGCCATCATAAGCCGCCAGCACGGGTGTCTCGCCGGGCTGCTCTCCCCCGAAGATATCGATGCCCTGGTGCTTATTCCCCAGGTGAAAGGAATCTCCCCAGATGAAACCGATATAACCGCTGGTCGGCAAGACGAAGGGTGCCTGGTTGCAGCGTGTTTCTGCCAGCACCTTCCAATCATCATGCGCGGATGGGGCTTTCAGCCACTCCATCAGGCGCTGCGTACGCCCCAATCGTGTCCGCAGCAACGGATATGCAAAATAAGCGCCCACCAGGGCGCACACCAGCAGCGCTGCAAATAAACCCCACACGATTGCCATCCGTTGTTTTTTACCCATGCGGCTCCAAAAGGCAGCACTGCAAAATCATCATCAGGCATAGTGCTACACCCACCACCAGAATGCTTTTCCAAGAAGATCGATCCTGTTTCAACGCTGACGTATGCCGAATTATAAAGTATTTACTCGCCGAGAATATGGGAATTGGCCAGGTTTATATATTGGGGGTTGATCTCGTAACCGACATAGTGCCTGCCAGTTCTTAATGCGGCGATAGCAGTTTGCCCGCTGCCCATAAAGGGGTCCAGCACCACTTCGTCTGCAAAGGAATACAGCTGGATCAGGCGATAAGGAAGCTCCACTGGAAAAGGCGCCGGGTGGCCGATTTTCGAGGCGGGTACTGCCGGGAACGTCCACACGCTCTTGGTAAATTCCAGGAATTCATCGCGCGAGATGGTACTTTTCCTGTTTTGGGGATCCTGGCGCTTGAAGCTCCCCTTGGAAAAGATTAGGATGTATTCGTGCACATCGCGCAGGGTGGGGTTGGCTGCCGACTTCCAGCTGCCCCAGGCAGTTGAGGTGCTGGCACTGGCAGCTTTATTCCAGATGATCTCGCCCCGCATCAAAAAACCCAGGCGCATCATGCTTTGCGCAATCCAGGTGTGCAAGGGAATGTAAGGTCGCCTACCCAGGTTAGCGATATTGACACATGCCCTCCCACCAGGCACCAGTACCCTGGATACCTCTGCCCACGCCCGTTCTAGGAAGCCCAGATAATCGGGCAGAGAGAGGTCATCGTCGTATTCTTTACCCACGTTGTAGGGGGGCGAAGTTACCATCAGGTGGATGCTGCTATCGGGCAGCTCGACCATGTTTTCGGCGGAGCTTTGCAAGATCTGGTCAAGGTATTCCTGTGGAATTGGGTTTTCGAGGTATTCACCCACCAAATGCTCATGCTGGTCTTGGTATAAACGACCTTCATAAAAGGGTGTGGAGTCGTGGCTCTCTCGCCCGGGTGAGCCAAATTTGCTGGTGGAGGTTCTGCGCGAGTTCTTACGCATGGTTTATTCCAGTAAATCGCAGAGCCTGGCTTGGCTAAGCCTGAGGAGCTCTGCTGGGTTAAAACGCAACAAGGCATTTTCGGCACCCCCACCGGCGTAGGCTTCTGGGACATCGATCACCCGTTGATCAACCAGAGTGGGCAAGGGCTGTCGATGTCCAAAAGGTGGCATGGCCCCCATCTCGTATCCACTCACTTCTAACAACGTCTCAGGTGAGGCCAGCTTAACTTTCCCTTTGCCCACCCCGTAAACTTTCGCAATCGCCCGTTGCTTGATCGATGACATGCCTCGTGCAATCGCCAGAACAGGTTGCTCATCCACTATAAATAGGATGGATTTAAGGATTTGCTCGACCTGGGTGCCCACAGCAAGGGCAGCTGTTTCTACAGTCGGGGTGGGCGTGCTTAAATGCACGATCTCACCTTGTATGTGATGGGATTGCATGTAATTCAACAGATCAGTCTCGCCCAGCTTGGCCTTTTGCATCCTGCACCGTCGACTTGTACTTGCGGATATTTTCCATGTCATCCTGGCTGTGGTCGGCGATGAGCAATTTCACGCTCCCGGAGGTCATTTCCTGCAAGATCCTGCCGGCTTCTTTTCCCGGCTCTGAGCTCAACCCGGTTTTTAATGCAGCATACGAATCGAAATATAGCTCATGCACCATGGCGCATTGCATGTCGCCATACAGCACCTGGTTGATGCGGCTGGTTGATTCGCGCTTCAAGCCGGGAATCTCTTCGGCGGCGTGCAAAAAACGCGGCCAGAATACATGGAAGTCGGGAGTGGTGGTCGATTCAATCAGGATGATTAGCTTATAC
>CAYLPS010000132.1:0-8105 GCA_964385625.1 uncultured Anaerolineaceae bacterium
ATCTTTGCTCGGCCCACCTGCCCTACCAATTACATTAGCCTGTGAGTAATTACATACCACGAAAGGAGAAAGCGGCTTCCTCCACCCGCTAAAGCGGAGTGGTTTCCGCCGCGAAGACGGATGAAAGATTGTAATACGATCTGATTCTATCAACTGATTGCCATTATTCTCCACAGATAGAATTGTAGTAGACAATTAGGTTTCATACACCATAGGTAAATTAACCTAACCAACGATGAGCAATTGCCAGTGGCATTTCTGTAGTCGAGAGCCTGCCAGGCAAAACCATGGAACTGATCATTTAGGGCGTGTGGGGGTCACAATGCGCGTAACCTCGATAAAAGATCCTCAGGTAAATTATTCACAAATGCAGATTATCCACCAGGCTGGCCTTGTGGTGCACCCGTTCGATATCCATTTCTGCTATTTGGGCAGAATGGCGACCATAATCATTGGCGAGCGGGGAGCCCACAGCCTCCTTTTTGTGAAAAAACAGAACAAATGGTCGGAAGTAGGTGACCGAAGGATAATAGCCTCAGCACATATCCGACACGGCACTTTACAAATTTCAAATTGCCGGCTGTGCGGGATAGGCCCGCACGTAAGATTCGAACCGCTCAAGTGAGCATTCTTTTCTGGCCTGGACGAGACCTTCGGGCGGTAACGTGGGACATGGGTATGTGCGTTGTCCGAGAAACCGCTCCTTTTAGGAAGCGGAGAACGTCACCAGAGCCCACCAGGACCTGCTCGGGATTGGCTATCCCGAGTTCCTGGCGACGGGCAATGTGACTACAAAGCGGGTCCCATACTCCTGCTGGCCGCTAGCGGTGAAGACCGGGCTGATCACGCTGACCTTTCCGCCATGCGCTTCCACCAGTTGCTTGACGATTGCCAGTCCCAGACCGGAGCCACCACTGGCATGCGCCCGGGATTGGTCAGCCCGGTAAAACCGGTCGAAAACATAGGGCAGGTCAGCTGAGCCAATACCCGGGCCGGTGTCGGTCACCGAAACCTCCACGTATGCCGCTGTGCCTGGCGATTCTCGCGCCTCCAGGTGAATTTTCCCGCCGCGGGGTGTATAGCGCAGGGCGTTGCCGATCAAGTTGTTCAGCACCTGGGCAATCCGCCCAGGGTCAACCATGACCCGGGGCAGGTGGGCTGGCAGGCTGAGTTCCAAACTGACCCCATTTTCCTGGGCCTGGACAAGGATGCGATCCGCCACTTCGCGGATCAGGGCGTCGACCTCCGTCACCTGTTTCTCCAGGTTAAGCTCACCTGATTCGGCCAGGGATAACAGGCGCAGGTCACCCACCAGCCTTTTTAATAACAGGGTCTGGTTCAATAAGGCGGCTACCTGCTCTTCATCCAACGGTAACACACCATCCAGCATGGCTTCCTGGTTGGCCTGCATCACCGCGATGGGGGTGCGCAGCTCGTGAGCTACGTCGGCGATCAGGCGTTTGCGCTGGATTTCGGCCCGGTCCAGGTTCTCGGCCATCTGGTTGAAGGTCTGGCTGAGCTCACCCAGCTCGTCCCCGGAACGGATAGCCACCCGCTGGCTGAGATCGCCGCCGCTGATCGCCCCGGCAGCTTTTTTCAGCTGCCGCAGGGGAAGGGTTACATAGAAAAATAGGACGGCACCCAACAATAAAGAAATGAACCCGGCGATGATCGCCGAGATGACGATCGACTGGTTCACGGAGGCCAGGAATTGCCCGGCCGGGGTGTTGGTACTGGCGATATTTCTCGGCGTCACCAGGACCGTGCCCACCAGGGCGCCGTTTACCAGCACAGGCGACCCAATGCTCAATTCCTCGGCCGATAGTTCATGCCCCTGCATCTCACCGGATGTATCGTAGATCACGATTCCCTGCCCGTTGGCCAGGATCACCCGCTGGTTCGCCATCCAGGCGAAGCCCCCCGGCCCCGGTCCGAAACCGCCGCCCTGGCCGTTGCCCATTCCCCCGCTCAGGGGCGAAACCGACCCCGATTGCAGGAAGCTATCCACCCCCTGCCAGCTCATGTCACGGGAATAGTACTCGCTAAGGGCGGGAGAAAGCTCCTCGGCCCAGGCCTGGCTGTTGCGCGTGCTGTACAGGCTGAAGGCATCATGCATTGCCCGGGAAGTCAGCCGTGAATTGACCAGCGCGCCGATCACGATGATCAACAAAAATGCCCCCAGCAGTTTAAATATCAGGCTATTGCGCATCGGTCCTTACTTCTATCTTGTACCCCACACCGAATACGGTCTGGATAAACGTGGGATTTTTGGGATCTGGCTCGAGCTTGAGGCGGATGTTTTTTATATGGGCGTCGATCGTGCGCTCATATCCCTCGAAGGCATTGCCCTGCGCCTGCTCCATGATCTGGAGGCGGGTGAACACCCGTTTGGGCTGGCGCGCCAGGACGACCAGGATATCAAACTCTGTCGGGGTGAGCTCGACCGGCCGCTCCGCTACGGTCACCCGGTGCTGGTCCAGGTCGATCTGCAGCGAACCTACTCGCAGGACTTCCGCCTGCTGGATCTCACCCGAAGCCCGCCGGAATATCGTGCGGACGCGTGCCACCACCTCGCGCGGGCTGAAAGGCTTGACCACATAATCGTCTGCGCCCAGCTCAAGCCCGATCAGTTTATCAGCTTCTTCAGCCCGGGCGGTCAGCATCAGGATGGGGATGCCGGACTGGCGCCGGATTGCACGGCACACTTCGAGCCCGTCCAGCCCAGGCAAGTTCAGGTCGAGGACCAAGAAATCCGGTTTTTCGCGCTGAAATACCGCTAAAGCGGACCTCCCATCCACGGCAGTCGCAACTTGATAGCCGGCCTGCTCGAGATACGCCTTCAGGACTTTCACGATTTGCTCTTCGTCATCGACGACCAGGATTTTCTTCGTATTTTCTAGCATGCTATTATTTTACCGGAAAGTTCGCATCGCTGCCGGGTTGGATAAGATCAGAAAACCAGACAAGGGCGCTGACCTGCCGCGCCCTCGTCTGAGTTTCTAGGCCTCACCCCGGATTAGGGATTGGTTGGGGTGTAGTACGGGCAGTTCGGGTTGGCATTTAGCCCCAGGCCCACGCCACGCATCGAGGACCCGCGCCCCGCCTGGCCGCCGGCCATTTGCCCGGCACCATGGAGCTTCATCCAGCCGGCCTGGGCCTGGGTCAGCACGCCATCAGCAAGGGCCTGGTCGATGGCCTGGGAGCGAGCATCCACCAGCAGGGTGCGGAACTCGTCCAGGGTCATGCCGGTCGATAAAGCGATCTGGGACATTGTTTCGCCATTGTCCAGGCGTGCCTGGAGGTCGGCCTGGGGGATGCCGAGGGCATCCGAGTAGGCGGCAAGCAGATCATCGTGCAGGATACCATCGCCAGCCATGCCACTTCCGGCGCCGTATCCGCCCTGGGGACCACGTGCACCCGATCCAGCCACGCCGCTGCGAGGTGCCGGGGTGGAGCTCTGGGCATAGGCGACGCTGGTTGTCCCGATCGCCAAGGCTGCAATGGCCAGCACTACCAGAATTTTTACCAATTTGCTCATTTTATTTCTCCTTTTTCTTGTGTTCGTATTTTTTACTGCTGTGGATGATGATACCGGGTTGATTTGAAAAACCTGTGAACGCCCTGCGAATACTTTGTGAAGGTTTGGCTGGCGTGCTACCTGGTTTTATTGGCTTCGAGTTCCAATGCAGCCTTGATGGTGGAGAACGGTATTCCCACCTGGATGGTATAGTCCTTCGCCACCGTAGCGTGTGCGGGAAGGTCAGCACCCATCATCTCAGGCAACGCTCGACGCATCCTTCCATGTTAGCGCTCGATCGCCCCGCTGCAAGAGTATTATGGGAGAGGAAAATTCAAAATATTTCTTGCATCACCCAAACAATATTAAACCAGCGTTATGGTATAATTCACAAGGAAATCCAGATTATCATAATCTAGATTTCCTTGTAAAGAAACCAGGAGGAGGGCCAAATGTTCGTTAATCGTCAGTCTGAGCTTGATCTTCTTAACAAACACAATGCCTCGGGCAAACCTGAATTTTTTGTTTTTTATGGGCGCCGGCGGGTTGGCAAGACCGAATTATTAACCCGATTTTGCGAAGGAAAGCGGGCGATCTTTTTTGTGGCTGATTTGGGTTCGGAGATCTCACTCCGCACTTCATTTTCCCGGGCGATCAACACAATCCTATTTGGACCTGCTCAAACGGATGCCATTTATGCCAGTTGGGAGGCTATTTTCCAGGCTTTAGGCCAGGCAGCCCAAAAAGAACGCCTGGTGGTGGTTATAGATGAATTTCCTTACCTGGTGGCTGCCCATCCACCGCTGGCTTCAATTTTGCAAAAGGCCTGGGATCAAACCCTTAAAAATACACAGATCATGCTTATCCTGTGTGGCTCGTCCATTGGCATGATGGAAGATTCTGTGCTGGGCTATCAGGCACCCCTATTTGGCAGGCGGACTGCCCAATATCTGCTGGAACCGCTGCAATTCAAAGACGCCCGCCTGTTTTTCCCAAACTTTTCCGATGAAGATCAGGTGCGTGCTTATGCGGTCTACGGTGGTACACCGGCGTACTTACAAACCATCGATCCAGGCAAGTCACTGGATGAAAATATTCTGGATCATATTTTGAGCCGGGGTTCCTATTTATATGACGAAGTGCGTTTCATCTTGCAGCAAGAACTGCGCGAGCCACGCAATTATTTCGCCATCCTCCAGGCGATCGCTTCAGGCAAGACTCGCCTGAACGAGATCAAACAAGCCACTGCATTGGAGGGTGCCACGGCTTACCTGGAGACCCTGCAGCAGCTTCACCTGGTTGAGCGTGTGGTACCGGTGACAGAAACCCAACCGCATAAAAGCCGGCGGGGAATTTATCGGTTAAAAGATAATTACTTGCGCTTTTGGTTCCGCTATCTTCACCCAAATCGTTCGCAGCTTGAACGCGGGGGAGCCCGGATCATCTTGGAAAAACAGGTACTTCCAGAGATCGATCACTTCTCCAGCCTGGTTTTTGAAGAGATCTGCCAGCAGTATTTCTGGCAGGCAGGGCTGGCGGGAAAATCACCTCTTGTTCCGGTAAATATCGGCCGCTGGTGGGCAGGCAATGAAGAAATCGATCTGGTCGTGGTCGGAGAAAAAGATGCGATCCTGGTCGAATGTAAATGGAGCAGCCGGGCAGTTGGCATGAATATCCTGGCTGACCTGGAAAGGAAGGCAAAGTTCATCGGGCGAGAATTGGGTGACAGGAAAATCCTCTATGCACTGTGTTCAAGGTCTGGGTACACCCGGCAATTCGTGGATAGCCTGATTGAACTAAAGGATACTACCTTGCTAGCGTTACACCAGCTGCTCAACCCAAGCTAAGGTGCAGGAGCAGGATGAACTTACCCACAGAGCTGTGGCGGTAAACCCGGTTGACTAGATGCATATTGAGTTGGCAGGCAAGCGGCTCAATTTCTCCTCACACAGGGAGATAAGCCATCTGGAGAGCCCTGGCAGCTTCGATCAATTGGCTGTCGAAGGATACCAGTGTCACCGTCATCCCCAGGGTTTCCTGCCAGATCAGGGCGCAGGCCAGGTGGGTAGCGTCAAAGCCCCTCAGGTTATGTTCAACTGCCAGGGTGTCGCCACGCGCTAGGGTATTCTCGGCGATCGGCAGGCGATGGAAGCTCTCCCATTCCACGCGGAACTGGCGCAGCGCGGCCAGCGATCCATCCGGCGTGATGAGATTCATCCGGGCGGCACGCGCGATCGCTGCGGCAATCTCAACCCGGCTGATCAATCCTGTCACCACCATATCGGCTGCCTCGATCCAGGCGTTGACCTCCTGAGAACCCTTTTCCTGGATATAGCGTTTTACCAGTGCGCTTGATTCGAGGTACAGGATCACTCGCACATCTCCACCAGGATGTTCGAGACCTGTTGTATCACTACTTTTCCCTTGTTGGATATTCAGATTCTGCAACGGAAACACTTCCCGCCAGCGAAAATCATAGGATACATCCAGCAAGGCTAGTTCCCATTGATGTCCTGGAATTTGGGGGGTGTGGGAGGTTTTTTATTGGCCGGATCAGGTTTCAATAATGTGATGCTGGGGCTGACCCTATAGAAAGCTGGGCAGCCCCATTTCTCGCTAACCTTAGCAGGCGGGGAATTTTATCGTGGTCTTGGGTGAGATTCTGCCTCAGTGCGAAGCACCGGTGGCGATGGGTGGTAAACTTCGCGTGATTACAATGGGTCAAGTAAAATCAGATCCTCAGCGAGCCACGAAACGCCCGGCCGCTGTAGAAACAGGGCGCAGTGTTATGGTACACGAAGACATGGCCGAAGCGGTAATCGGCGAAGAGGGCGCCGCCGAGTTTCCGAATATCAGGGGGCGTTTTCAGCCAGCTCTGCGTCTTCGCATCGAAATTTCCCAGTTCCTGCAAATCACGGTACTGCTCTTCGGTCAATGGCTCGATGCCCATGGCAGCAGCCATATCGATCACGTTGCCTCCCGGATGCAGCCCTTCCTTTTCCCTTTCCTCCTGGCCTTCCCGGTCATAGCAGGACTTTCTGCGGCCTGGCGGGGTTTCCGCTGAACAATCATAAAAAATATATTCCCCGGTGGTTTCATCGTAACCCACCACGTCCGGTTCACCCCCCGTCCTTTCCATCTCCTGGAGCGACCACAGCCTTTCAGGATGCGCTTCCAGCCTGGCCTGGACTTGCGCCCATTCAAGTGCTTGATGGCGGCCCATGTTTTTCTCAAAACGGGCCTGCAGGGTCTTGAGAAGGGCTTCGCGCTGTTCTGCGGACAACTCGTTACTTATGCTGTGCATGCTGTTCATAGCCTTATTTTATCCCGGTTGAATAGGACTATCAAGAGTATATTTGCCTTAATATATTATGATAACGAATAGGATAGCCTGATGGCATAAAAATCTGGCAACCGATCGGGCAAGGGTTATAAATCCAACTCCCGGCTGGCACCTTGATCGGTAAGCCCTGGAAACACCCGCGGCGCCTCTGCAGCCGAGCTCCTGGTGCTGCGGGTTCGCTATCTGCTGGCGCAGGTGTGACAGGGCATGCCAGGGGTGCAGGGACTGGCGGATTGGTCTTCTGGGTGATTAATTCAAGCGCTACTGCCCGGCATTCTCCCTGTTCATCAGGGCTAAGTATGCTTCTTCCAGGGTGGGGGTTACCGGACGAGCGTCATCGTTGGGCTGGGGTCCGTTCACGCGCAGGTTCAGATGATCATCGCTCTGGATCTGGCTGACGATGCGCCAGTCGGCAGGTGGCGTGCTGCCGATGGGTATTTC
Organism: uncultured Anaerolineaceae bacterium; assembly: GCA_964385625.1. Lineage (GTDB taxonomy): Bacteria > Chloroflexota > Anaerolineae > Anaerolineales > UBA4823 > FEB-25. The sequence goes on from CAYLPS010000132.1 coordinate 7,302, forward strand.
CACTTCCCAGGCCTGCCCGGCTGCCCTGTGGATTAATGACTGGGGGCTTCCACGGTAACGAATTTGGCCCAGGTGCAGCACGGCCAGGTCATGACAGGTGTTGGCGACATCTTCGACGATGTGTGTGGAGAGAATCACGACACAGTCCGCTGCCAGCCGCGCCAGGAGGGCGCGAAAGCGCACCCGCTCTTCCGGGTCCAGGCCAGAGGTCGGCTCATCCACAAGCAACAATTTCGGGGTTCCCAGTAAAGCCTGGGCGATTCCCACGCGCCGCTTCATCCCGCCGGAAAGCGTCCGAATGCGCTGGTAAGCCACACCGCGCAGCCCAGCCAACTGGATCACCCTGTCCACCGCTTCGGCGCGCACCAAAGGGTGGTGCAGATTTTTTAAGGTGGCGATGTAATCCAGGAATTCGGTCACGGTCAGCCCGGGATACAGCCCCAACTCCTGCGGCAGATAACCCAGGATTTGCTTGACCGCCCATTTCTGCTGCGGGTCCGAAACATCAAAGCCGTCCACGGTAACCCGGCCCTGTCCAGGGCGTAGCAAGGTTGCCAGGATGCGTAATAAAGTGGTTTTCCCCGCCCCGTTAGGCCCTATCAAACCAAACATCCCGGTGCTGATTTCAAGGTTGACATTGTTCAGCGCCTGAACACCGCCGCGATATGTTTTACTTACATTTTCGAAACAAACTCTCATGGCTGCACCTCGTTGATTTGATTCTCGCTGCGCTTATCCATTTCAACCAGCAGTTGGTCTACGGTATGTGGCCGGGTCTCCCGCATGGCCCCTGCCAGCAAAGTA
>CAYLPS010000133.1:0-7794 GCA_964385625.1 uncultured Anaerolineaceae bacterium
TATTTGTAGGGGAGGGTTTGAGACCTAGATTGTAGGGGAGGGTCTGAGACCCTCCCCTACTGGAGGTTTACTCCATGGAAACATCGGGCGGTATGTTCTGATTGATATGGAACAGGTTGTTCGGGTCGTATTTGGCCTTCAGTTTCGCAAGACGCATGTAGTTATCTGTGTACGCCATTTCAACATTACTAGTACTTTGGTTCATCGCAAAATTTAAGTATCCACTTCCTGTTGAATATGGATGAAGTGCAGAGCGGGATTCTTTTGCCCACCTGGCGATGTGTTCTTTGTTTGTTGGGTCAGGATCAACTGCGATCAACGCCATTGAAAAATTTGCATCGCGAAAACCCCAAGGAGTCTCATGCGGATTTATCCGTCCAACAGCACCGTTAAGCGGGAAGATATGGATTTGAGAGAAACTTGTTGGTAAGTCATTCGCAGCTTTAATGATCTCCTGAATGGCTTGCGCATCGAAGCGTTTAAAGAAATCCGATTCCCAATACCACTGATACCCGGCAGGGTATAAAGGATCAAACATACTCTGTAATGCCGGGAAGGGAATTGGCGCAGCCATGTCAATAGCTGGTTCGCGGAAATCTCTCACTGGTTTTAAAATCTGCTCAGCCCCTTCCAACTCACCTGAATAACACCAGATAACTGCACACATTTTTTTCATGTGAAATTGTTCAGGGAAAGGTGGTACAGGTGGAATGGTCAAGAACGCAAATATCCCATAGAGCTCTTCAGGTGCCGTGAGGATCAGATCTTGCCAGAACGGCAAGATGTTTTTAGATTCCTCAATAGGCCAGATCATGGGGCCACCATAAACTGTCGCTACAGGTCTCGCTTGAAACAGGAAGGAAGTAACAATACCAAAGTTTCCTCCCCCTCCGCGCACAGCCCAAAATAGGTCTTCATTTTGTTTCTTGCTTGCAGTCACAAAACAACCATCCGCCAATACCATATCCACTTCAAGCAGATTATCTACGCTCAACCCGTAGCGACGAGCAAGATAACCCATTCCTCCACCCAAAGTCAAACCTCCGACTCCGGTGGTTGAAAAAGTGCCCGATGGTACCGCTAACCCAAACGGGTAGGTAGCGTGATCCACATCGCCCAGCAATGCACCACCCTCTACCCGCACGGTCTCCTCATCAGGATCGACACGAATTCCTCGCATTCTTGAAAGATCGATCACAAACCCACCTTCCACCGTGCCATAACCAGGACCACTATGAGACCCACCTCTTACGGCAACTTCAAGCTTTTGCTCCGTTGCAAACTCAACCGCACTACTAATGTCTGCAACATCCACCGGGCGGACGATCAGGCAGGGGAATTTATCGATCATGGCGTTGTATACCTTGCGAGCCTCGTCATACTGCGGGTCGCCAGGTTGGATAATATCACCGCGAATCTTGCTTCGCAGTCCGGCTATCGCCTCTCCAGTGAGACCGGTAGCCTTTTTTTCCTCAGTTTGCATGTCTGACATGGATTTCCTCCTTTAAGCTGAGGCAGGGAATGACCCCTTGTGAATGTTTGTGGTTGGGTACCAGAGTTAGCTCAACCCTGATATTAGATAATATTACTCTATATTATCTAATTAAACAATACCAAAATGGAAATTATCAGGGAATCAGTGGCTAATCGTATAGCGCATCAATGCCATCCCCCACAGTGAGAGCCTGTGCTGGTAGACCATTCCGCACTTCTCGAGCACCCGTCGGGAGGCCAGGTTGTGAGGGTGCACCAGGGCAATGATACAGTGCAGGCTGCAATGGTCAAAGCCGAATTTCAGGGAGGCCAGAGCCGCCTCGGTGGCGTAGCCTTTACCCCAGTAGGGACGGTCGAGAAGGAAGCCCACTTCGGTCTCGCCCAGCTCGGGCAGGTACTGCAAACCAGCCCAGCCGATTATTTTGCGCCTTCCCGCAAGCACAATACCCCAATTGCCATAGCCGTGCTCCTGCCAGTGCTGCTGCTGCCCGGTGATGAATCGTTGCACCCTCTCCAGCGGGGGCGGGTTGGAGCCAGGGAAGTAGCGCAATACGCCCTCAGCTTGATTGATGCGATTGAGTACTTCCGCATCAGAAACCCGCATTGGCCTGAGCTTGAGACGGCTCGTTAGCAGGATGGGTGGTTTTGCTTTCATCGATGGTAAAACCCTAACAGCTTTTCTCCGTTTCTGTTGCGCCACGGCTCATATTCAGCAGCACGTTGCGGATCAATCTTAAGGAAGGCGAAGACCACAGAACCACGGTGGCAAATTGAGTGGCTACGAAAAGGTCTAGCAGGCTCCACTGCACCTGTAGTAGTGTACGCAGGCGTGCATAACCGTTATAAAATGCATCACGCATCCTCTCCCGATGCTCACCCCGGGCCCACTCGCACAATGCCACGGCGATATCCCACATCCATTAACCGAAACCGCAATCCTCAAAATCGATTGGGTAAGCCTTGCCAGCCTTGAACAGCACATTCTCTGGGTAAAGGTCTGAATGGACCAAGCCGTATGCAGACGAAGATTTTCCCAGCTGTTCCATTACCTGTTTGGTCACCTGCGACACCTCCAAAAATGGATTCCGAAACCTGACAGGGATGGAAGCGATGAGCTCATCCATGGAATGGTGGAACATGTTGCCCCAAGCTGGGCATGCCAATACCAATGCGCCCGGGTGAAACCCTCGTGTGGCTGCCAGACAGCCGAAAAATTATGGAGCTGAGCCACCACTTCGCCCAAGGCTGCCATGTGCTTCGGTTGCAATCTTTTATGATAGCTGCGAACATCCAACCAGCGCATCAGGGAAATCACCCGCTCATCGAATATGCCAGGAGTCTTGATTGTGCTCAGCAATTTACCATCCAGGGTCATCACCGGCGCTGGCACTGCCAGGCCTACCTCCAAGCTCAGCGCTTCCAGCCAGGTGATTTCTGAAGTGATAGCCTCAAGATCACCCATGGCGTGAATGCGCGGCACCTAGTGGTTGGGAATGTATGGGTCACCCACACGCCAAGTGGCGGCATCCACGGGCACATCCACCCGATAGATGATATTCTGGTAGTACTGGATAAATTCCAGGTGCGCACCCGCCAGGCCATGGGCGTCAAGAGCAGAGCGGGCTATTTGCCTGAGCCGTTACAAGCGTGCCCGGCGGTTGAGCTCCTTGAAGGGTCTCATGTCATCCTAAACCCGAAAAGTGATTTATATATTCTATCAGCTGACAATAAGCTATGATTGCCTAGGCAAGCTCCAGATCATCAGGCAGGTGGACGGCGAAGCGGCAGCGGAAATGACCCTTGAGGGCTGATTCGAGCACATCAACCTTCAATTCCTGCCCAAAAATCACTTGCCAGGGCTTCTTGGAGAAACCCGCACTGCAGTTGCAGAACACCGGTTCCATGCGCAGGTTACCAGCCTTGATGGATTCGCGTACCCACGGGCAATGGCAGGCGTAGTAGCGTTTAAGGGTCGGGTCTGTTTCGGTGAGATATTCTTTGGCGTTATAAGGGATTTTCGTAATGTACAGTAAATTGCCGTCACGCACCCCGGCTTCAGTTTCAGGGTGCTCTGCCACATATTGCAATACCTCGTCGGTGATCTCCTGAGAAAAGAACAACCTTCCATCTCGCTGGCAAGACCGCAATTCCTCGAGAAAATCCCGGCGCTTCATTTCCAGGTATGCGTCGATATTAGCCGATTTTTTGTACTTTTTGCGCTCGCCCAGATAATATTTATCCGGCAGATCGCGCAGGCAGGCCGATAATAATTGTTCTACTTCATCATATCCCACCTTCACTATCAACCGGTCGAGGGCGGGAAACAGGTCGAAGGGTTTCGCGCTGCTGGGCACGCCTAACTGGGTGATGCCGATGTCCGCAAAGACTTCGTCACGCACTTGCAGCCCGTACAGCTCGCCAACCCGTTTATACAGGTTGGGCTGCACCTCGACACCATCCACCAGTTCCAGAATGGGCACCAAAATAACATTATTTTTGAGGAACAGGGCATACCTGGCCAAGGCCAGGAAATTATCATAGCTATTTTGCCCTTCCTGCACCAGGGTATTGCAAAACTCGATGGCGTCCTCAGCGAGTGGCTGCCTGCCCAATGAGACCAGGTATGCTTCGAAGCGCTCGGCGGTGGCGATGGAAGCCTCAATTTGTTTATCATTTAGCCTGCGTGTTTTGAGCAGCTCACGAAATCCTTCACGGTCCATGCGTCCTCCTTGTTACATTTACCTGATTTAAATACCTCTCAACTGAATTCGCCCTCGTCCATCGATAATCTGAGCTTACCAGGCTATCCGAATACAGGCTGATCCAAATCACATCAGGGCGATTCGCTGATCACCCATCCTTGGGAAAGGAAAAATGCATCTGCACCACCGCCCAGCTTCCGTCGCGCTTTTCCAGCGTGCCGGTCCAGCGGCAATCATCCCACCCAATGGGCTTGCCATTCCATTCGGCGTGGTCATCCAGCAGGCAGGCATACCAGGCCACATTCCCCAGCCTGGCGAAGGTGATGCGCAGGTCCTTGATGGCGTAGTCTGTGGCCCTGAAGGCCTCATTTTTCCAGCCTGCCTCGCCAAACTGCCTGAATGCTTCGAAGCCCCTGATGGTGCTCTTGGAATCGGGATGGTAGATGAAAAAATCCTCATCCTGGGCGACAGCCGCATACAAGCGATTAAAATCCTTAGTCAGCGCCCAACCAATCGTATCGTGGATGGCTTGCTCTACTGCTTGCTTCTCTGTTTCTGTTATGCTCATTTGACCTCTCTTTCCATGAATCTACTCACTGCATAATTACAGTTTTGTCATCCAGCTGCTGGCTACTGATCTAGAACATCTCATGCATGAAGGGCCTCATGCTGGGGAACATCTCAACAATGGCAGCCTGGACAGCTGCACCGGGGTTTCCCCAGCCACGCAAGGCAATATCCGTGGGGTCGAGCGTGCCATTGACCAGGGCGCTCAATGCCTGGATGGTGAGCTCACAATCGGCAGCCTGCGCTTTGGAGACCTGCAGCCGGCCCTCAACTGATTCAAAGCGCCACAGGCCCTCATTCCAGGGGCACAGCGGGTCGATGATGCGGGCCGAAAAGTCAGCCTCGCCCACCTGCATGCCGCTTATCATTTCAATATCCAACACCCGGCTCATGGCTGCCCGCTCAGGGTTTTCGATCTTTACCTGGGTATCCGCCAGCCAGGTCTCAGGGTATTTGTCCTCCGGTAGCCACATCTCCACCTGCTTCGCCTGGTCTATATGGCGGCCGATCCAATCGAGCAGCAGGTAGCGCGCCCGGCTGGTGTGATAGTAAAAGCGCGTGGCTAAATATGTATATTTCGTCACCTCTTCACCAGTCGTCCGGTACAACATCACTCCTTCAGTCTTCCCATCGAACACGGCACTGGCAGCCCACACCAAATTTCGTTTCACAGATGCCCGGTTAGGATAATCAAACATCGCCATGCCATGCGTGTGGAGGCGCATCTGCACCAGATACTCGCGATAGTCGTCATACGTCTCAGCGATGTATTGCAGCCTGATCTCTCCACCGGTCTCCAGCTTGAGCAGTGGAATCAGCGACTGGGTGGTGAAGCGGGCAATTTTGGTCAATGGATACGACACATACCCAAATCGCTCATAGAAGGATTCGCGAAAGGGGTACAAGCTTGTAAAAGATTTCCCCTCCACCCGATTTGCTGATAACAGGCTGCCCATCAGCTGGCGGCAGTAGCCTTTGCGCCGCGCAGCAGGCATGGTGGACACTCCCCAAATGCCCGAAGTAGGATACAGCCTGCCACGCATATTCTGAGTCAGGGGTGTGCTGGCAACCACGGCAACGGGAGCATGATCCTCAAACAGCGCAAGACAAGTGATTCCCTGGCGTGGCTTTGCGATGGCCATCCAGTCCTCCCTGTTTTGCAGGGGCGGTGAGGGGTGCAGCGAATACGAATTCAGGTTGTACAGGGTTTCCAGCATTTCTTCACCCTGTAAGCTGCGTATGGTGATGTCCTTCCTCTTACCTTTCTGGAATCAAACTCCTGTTTGGATTTTCACATGATGTATGGAAAATGATAACCCTCTGTAGTAGGGTTTTTTTATGGCCAACGCTTCTCCCAGGGTTATGTGCTCGCCCCAAGTTTACACGAAAGTCCACTTTTTTGGGAGCGAGGATCCATGCAGACCGTGATATAATTTCATCAACAATTCTAATCGAACATTAATCTAAATAGTAACCAGAGCAGTATTGGGGTGTTGTATCTCAATACAGCAAGTATCTGATCAGGTACAATGAAAACCGATCTCAGATTTCGTTTCAATCGCTCTATTATTGCCTCGATTGTAATGATTGGCTTACAATCGAAGAGGTACGTTAAAAAATGCCTGTGACTTATCTCAAGTATCACTGGTGTTTTTATTTACTGGCAAGTATAGGAGATATCAGCTGTCAGATGGAGTGTCGTCGATTGGTTGGGCAGGTTTCTTGTGCAAGCGCTCCAGAGCCTCGGAGGCTCGCCGGGCATACAGGGAGGCAGGCCAGGTGTCGAGCACGTTATTGAATTCGACCATTGCTCGTGAGCTGTCGTTATTACGCAGGTGAGCTACACCCAGATTGTAATGTGCTGCTGCTTCGTACTTGACCCCCAAAAATGGTTTGTTGGCTTCACTGAGCACCTCGGTGAACATGGAGATCGACTCATCGAGCTGTTTCTTTTGCAACAACAAGGTTGCCAGGTTAATTTTGATGATCAACTCGCTAGTTTGGTCAGGCCATAGATGTGAGGCGAGGTTGTAGATTCTTTCCGCTTGAACGAAATTGCCACGCCTGGCAACCATGACCCCCAGATCGGATATGATCCTCGCCCGCAAGGTGACCAGGTACAGCAGGATGAGGAACAGTACCGGATGGATCTGGATGGCAGTGAAGTAAGCAAGGATGGTAAAGATGGCGGTGATGCATAATGATTCGATGGCAAATCGCGTGGAAAGACCTTCCCGCCGGATAAGCGCCATGCCGCCAAAAATTACGATATATGACAGCCCAATCAACCCGATCATCATGTACAGGCTCATTTTTTCCTCATATCAATTCATGAAAATCAGCCTGGATAGTATCCCAGCTTTGAGAGCTTGTCAATGATAGCGGGATAGGTGAGAATAAAAGGAGGTGCCTTATCGAATAAACGCCAACCCATGCTACACTCGTTCACAGTTAACTAATAGCGTCATAGTAAGTTACTGGAGGAATAGATGAATTCGTTAATTGCTCTCTTAATTGGTGTGGCAACCATCGGTGTAGGGTACTTCGTTTATGCCAGGTGGATCAACAATCATATTATCCAACCGGATGCGAAGAAAGCCACACCTGCCAAGATGTTCATGGACGGGGTGGACTTCACACCTGCCAACCGCAACGTGCTATTCGGTTACCAATTCAAATCTATTGCCGCCCTCGGCCCGATCCTCGGACCGATCATCGCCGTGCAGTGGGGCTGGTTGCCTGCCTTGCTGTGGATCGTCATCGGCACCTTCTTCATCGGATGGGTGCAAGATTTCACCAGCATCATGATCGGTGTGCGTGAGGAGGGGCAATCCTTTGGAGCCCTCAGCTACCGCCTGATCTCACCCCGCTCGCGCATGATCCTGCTGATCTTCATCTACTTCTATTTGTGGCTGATCATGGGCTCATTCGGCGTGCAGGTGGGATACAACCTGTTCACCAATCCCGCCGTTCCCCTGGGTGTGATCATCGTGATCCTGGTGGGCCTCCTGGCAGGACAAATGACTTATAA
>CAYLPS010000134.1:0-7659 GCA_964385625.1 uncultured Anaerolineaceae bacterium
TTAGAATTATGTTGTTGCCGAATACGATTGGTTATTGGATGGGTTGTGTTTATTTATGCTACCTCCTTTTTTCGTAGGGCGACACTGTCCGTCGGTGATAAGAAAACTCCTCCAGGACTCGATTTTTATGATTGCATCACCAGATTACTGCTCTTCTCACGTTTCCTGAGGGAGCCTCCACAGCTTTCACGGATGATCAGCTCAGTTTCCATGATGATACGCCGGGAGGGTTTAATCCCATTCTCGATTAAGTCGATCAGGGTTGCCACTGCCTGGGCTCCGAAACGGAAGATCGGCTGCCTGACGGTAGTGAGCTTTATATCAGAAAGGCTCGCAACCGGTAAATCGTCAAATCCCACGAAAGCCACATCTTGCGGGACGCGCAAGCCTGCTTCTTTAACCATGCGAATAGCCCCTACCGCCATGGTATCTGATGCCGTAAAGACAGCATCGGGATTGAGGGGTAGAAGCTGCCTCATGGCCTCATAACCGCTTAGTTCGGTAAAATCGCCCTCGGCGATAAGGCCGGGTTCAATCCGCCATCCCTGGTCGTTGATGGCTTTTTTATATCCTTCCAGGCGGTCGATGCCTGCTGTGCTGTTGATCATGCCGGTGATGGTGGCGATGCGGGAATAGCCTAATTGGATCAGGTAATTTACCGCCTGGCAGGCAGCCTGGATGTTATCGACATCAATGTAACTGACCCCGCTGGTGTTGAAGGGCCTGCCTGCGACGATCACCGGGAAACCCGAGTTGATCAGGCGGTTGATCAATTTATCACCCTTGTGGGCTGTCTGCACGATGATGCCATCCAGCAAACCCTGGCTGGAGACGCGCGGAAAGATGCGCTCTTCATCCTCGCGAGTGGCCAGGATGAACAGGCTGAGGGTAAGGTTATGCAGGTTGCAGGCCTGTGCCACACCCTGGGTGAGACGGGGCAGATAAGGGTCGATGAAAAAACTGCTCACCGTGCGCGGCAGCACCAGGCCGATCATCTTTGAGTGCTGCGAAGCCAGGGAGCGTGCGGCGGCGTGCGGGTGATACCCTGTAGAAAGGATCAACTCTTGAACTTTGTTGCGCACACCCTCACTGACATTGGGATCATCATTCACCACGCGCGAAACCGTGGAACGTGATACACCGGCTTGCTTGGCTATGTCTTCAAGTGTTAGGTTTGACACTGATGGGTTCCAGGCGATTCAGTTTTGTTCCGAGGTGAAAATCGTTGGGAGCGCTCTCAACAATTCTATTATACAATAATTTTGGCAAGAGTCAACTATTTTGTGAAAATTCGTCCAAATTTGTGACATTTGTCAGGCGCGATTTTCACAGTTTTCTTTTAACTCACCTTTATAAATTGCGAATCATCGCCGAGTTATAATCGCCTGCATGAGCAATCACCTGATCCATGAAACCTCTCCGTACCTGCTCCAGCACGCCGAAAACCCGGTTGACTGGTACCCGTGGAGTGACGAGGCTCTTGAAAAAGCCCGCCGGGAGGATAAACCCATCTTCCTGAGCATCGGCTACGCCGCCTGCCACTGGTGCCACGTGATGGCCCACGAATCCTTCGAGGACCGGGCCACAGCCGCCCTGATGAATGATCATTTCGTGTGCATCAAGGTGGACCGCGAGGAGCGCCCCGACCTGGATAGCATCTACATGTCCTTCGTGGCAGCCACCACGGGCTCGGGCGGCTGGCCGATGAGCGTGTTCCTCACCCCCCAGGGCAAGCCCATCTACGGGGGCACTTACTTCCCACCCTATCGCAGCCATAATTTGCCCTCCTTCAGCGAGGTGCTCACCACAGTCGCCCGCCTGTGGCAGTCTGACCGGGCAGCCATCCTCTCCAGCAGTGAAAAGCTGGCCCAATTGCTGGTTACCAGGCAGGAGCCCGATGATAAAGTTGAATCTCTTGACCCAGCCTTACTGCCGCGCTTCAGCAAAGCCATCGCTGAGAAATACGACTGGCATAATGGCGGCTGGGGCGCTGCTCCCAAATTTCCGCAACCCATGTTGATCGAGTTCCTGCTGCGCCAAGCCTCCCGAGGGGATCAGGCCAGCCTGGATATGGCCGTACATGCCCTGCAACGCATGGCGAAGGGCGGAATGTACGACCTGCTGGGCGGCGGCTTTGCGCGCTACAGCGTCGACGCCACCTGGCTGGTGCCCCACTTCGAGAAGATGCTTTACGACAATGCCCAGCTGGCGCGTGCCTACCTGCATGCCTACCAGCTTACCGGCGAGCCATCCCTCCGTGAGGTGGGTGAGGCAACCCTGGACTTCGTATTGGGCGAGATGACCCACCCCATGGGCGGCTTCTTCAGCAGCCTGGATGCCGATTCGGAGGGGGAGGAAGGCAAATATTACCTGTGGTCTGCCAAGGAAATCAGCCAGCAGCTCAGCGCGCCTGGTGAGGCTGAGCTATTCATGGCTGCCTATGGGGCAAGCGAGGCGGGTAACTTCAACGGGCGTAACATCCTACGCCGCAGCCTCACCGACCAGCAGCTGGCTGCAGAATTCCACCAGGACGCGGGTGCCATCCCAACCATCCTGGCCGACTTGCGCCAGCGGTTGCTTAAGGAACGCGACAGCCGGGTGCGCCCAGGCAGCGACGACAAGGTGCTGGTGGCGTGGAATGCTTTTACACTGGCCACGCTGGCTGAGGCCGGGCGCGCCTTGAACCGCCCCGATTATCTTCAAGCCGCCATCCGTAACGCTGATTTCATCCTGTCGAGCATGCTGGATAGGGGCAGGCTGCTGCGCTCATGGCGGGAGGGTTCCGCCCGCCACACTGCTTACCTGGAGGATTATGCCGCCCTAGGACTGGCGCTGCTCGCGCTCTACCAGTCGGACCCCAACCCGCGCTGGTACCGAGCTGCAATGGGCTTGCTGGAACAGCTAATCGCCCACTTTTCCGACCCCTTCGGCGGCTTTTACGATACCCCGGACGACCACCAGACCCCGCTCTACCGCCCCAAGGACATGCAGGATAACGCCACCCCGTCTGGTAATGCCATGGCTGCCCTGTTGCTGCTGCAGCTATCCACCTACGAAGGGCGCTCCGATTGGCGCAGCATGGCAGAGGGCATGCTCACCGCAAACCTGGGCATGATGTTGCGCTACCCCAGCGCGTTTGCCTTCTGGTTGTGGGCGACCGATTTCGCCCTTGGCCCGGTGGATGAAGTGGCCATCGTGGGAGACCTGGCACAACATCCAACCCAAGCCCTGTTGCAACCCCTGTGGCAGGTTTACCGCCCGCGCCTGGTGCTTGCCGCTGCGCCTTACCCGCCAGCAAATGGCTCACCTGCCCTGCTGAGAGACCGCCCACTGCTCAATGGGCAGCCCAGCGCCTACGTCTGCCGGGGCTTCGTCTGCGGGCAACCGGTGAATGACCCGCAAGCCATGTTGAACCAGCTGAAGACGGCGATCGTTGATCGCCGCTAGCGGCAACGAGTCAGGTAGGATAATGAGAATGAATCCGTTACCATGCCCAAGGCTGGCCACGGCACCATTGTATTCGATAACTATAAAATTCCGGAAGATTACGTGGGGATTAAAGTTCTATACCACGTACGGTATGAATCGCTTTGTGCGCCGCATATACGCCAGGTATTCATCTCCGAAGATCTCCAGGTTCTGCTTTTCCTCCCAGGTGGCGGTGATGTATAGCGCCACGCTGGTCAAAATCCCCAGCAGTGCAGCCATGACGGTGGGTTGCTTGAGGAAGATGCCCCATGCCAGCCATAATAGCGAGGCGTACATCGGGTGGCGGATGCACTGGTAGGGACCTATGGTGACCAGGCGGGTGGTTTTTTCGAGCGCCACGCGACTGGTATCAGGGATGGCTGGATTGGGCTGCCCGTGGTGGCGCAACGCCCATATGGCGTGGATGACAAGGTAGGCAGCATCGAGCAGCATGACCCACGAGATGAGCTGCAGCAGCGAGAACGGCTGCACCAGCCAGGCCGGTGAATTTAACACCACCAAACCCAAAACAGCCTCGAAGGCGATAAAACGTGGCAAGCCGTATAAAAAAGGAGAAGTAAATGACCTGGCGGAAACGATAATCAATCCCAATGAGCCGCCCAGGAATACATACAGCGCAAGCATGGCAAAACTCTCAGGGGATTAGCGCACGCACTCCAGCACCAGGCGGTCGGCCAACCCGTAGTACTTTTCTTCCACTTCAACACCGTTCTCTTCATGCTCAAAGCGTTCGAACGCCATCCGCATTTGCTCCTGCTGCTCTGGTGTGACGATTTTCTCGATGACAGGGAAGAGTGCCTCATCCTCCTTCTTGATATGCCGACGGATCAGGCTCACGTAGCCCAGGGCGGCCAGCACCACCTGCTCGCGCGCCCGGATATCCCCCATCTGCAAGCGTTCGGTTGCCTGGCGCAAGCGGTTTGCCAGGCGCTGGCTTTCTTCATGCTCAGCCAGCATCACCGCCACCAGACCGGTATCCCTGGGGTAACCACTGGCCAGTAACAACGGCAGCAGAACTGCCTCTTCCTTCTTATCATGGTAGCTGTTGGCAAAACCATTGATCAGTACCGAGGTGCCAATGAAGAACCTAAGGTACACGTCCTCGCCCCGGCTCAAGCGAGTGGCAGCCCGCTCGAGGGCGAACAACACCCGCTCGATCACGCGGTGTTCCTGCATCAGTTTTTCAGTGACTTTCATGCGACCATCTCCTGCCCCACACACCACCTACGGAAAATCAGACGCATTTCCTTATGACGATCCATGATGATTAACTGCTGTTCCTGCCATTATTTTAATAGTTGAGCAACCCAGGTGAACATACAGAATTGTTGGGTTTCGCTGCCGTAGAATGCCACGCCCACGGATGAAGCGAGTATTGATTTTTCAGGCTACTTGAGGAATCAGGGTTGGAAACCCCGCGCCAGGTTCTTGAGTATGGGCTCTACGACGTACTGACCCACCACGGCCTGCAAACTGCGGTTATCGCTGAATTTATCATATTGCACCTGGAAGGCAAAGAAATCTGCCGGGTAGCGGACATCTATTTTCCCCCATAAGGTGCCACCCACCTTATCGGCTTTCACCAGGTGCTGGTTTTTGATCACCCTGAGGGCATAATCGCCCAGCCAGCCATATTTTTCCGCCTGGGAATGCAGCATGACGATCAGGGATGGCTCAGCCATGAACGGGCCTCCTGGAGCAAACAGCGAATCATCCACCACCGCAACCATCTGCAAGCCATGTTGCCTACCTTCCAGCAGCAAGGCGTAATAGGGAGGCATGGATGGAGCGATCTTGTAACGCGGGAAAAAGAAGTTCCCGCGATTGAGTGAAAAACCCTCCCGAAAGAATTCAACCGGCAGCAGGTTCACGGTCATCTCGTAAATCTGCCGCATGCCGTCAAAGAACTGGTTGAACCAGCTGATATTTTCGCGAAAGCGGTTTTTATCGCGCTCTTTCATGGCTTCTTCCTTCTCTATCCAATGCCAGGGGACGGCTTGACACTTGCCGGATATGCGCCTGCCCGGTTGGATACACCTGGCTGCCGCGCGTCGACAACCTCACCCAATGGGGAGGCTCCAGCTTGCCGTAATCCACCGTCAGCCAGCGCTCTAGCCGGATGCAGACCAGGATATCCTCCTTCCAGGCTCCATCTTTCCTGGTGTCGGCATACACCGCCTCGACACCCCGGGCGGCGCTGGTCAACACCTGCACCTTGCCTCCAGATTGGTAGCGGCAACACACCGGCACGGCCAGCGGCTCCTGACTATCTTGCGGGAAGCATTGGATGCCCAGGCAAGGGAATTATCGAGCCGGATACAACAGTTGCCTAAAATCATGAGCCCCTCAAGAAGGACCGCCAGGTTTTAATCCAGGTTTCGACCTGCGATGGATTATAACTGGCTGCACTCCAATATCCATGAATCCACCATCTGCTCCAGGAGATCGAGCGGCACTGCCCCGGAGAGCAGCAACACGTCGTGGAACTCGCGCAGGTTGAACTTCTCGCCCAGCTTCTGCTCCGCCCGCCTGCGCAGCTCGGTGATTTTAAGCTCGCCGATCTTATACGCCAGCGCCTGCCCGGGCCAGGCAATGTAGCGATCGATCTCATTGGCGATATTCAGCAAGGTGGAGGAAGTGTTCTCCGCCAGGTGGTCGATGCCCTGCTGGCGCGTCCATCCCAGGGCGTGCATGCCGGTATCCACCACCAGCCGGCAGGCGCGCCACATCTCGTAGCTCAGGCGCCCGAAATCCGAATAGGGATCGGTGTAAAAACCCACTTCCAGCCCCAGCCGCTCTGCATACAGCGCCCAACCTTCCACGAAGGACGTGTAACCACTGTAGCGACGGAACATGGGTAAATCGGAAAGCTCAGCCTGCAAGGCCAGCTGCAGGTGGTGCCCGGGAACCGCTTCGTGCAACGAAAGCGCTTCGATCTCGTATAACGGGCGGGAGGGCAGGTCGTAGGTGTTGACGTAATACATGCCAGCGCGCGTGCCATCCCCCAGGCCAGGGTTATAGTACGCCGAAGTTTCCCCCTGGGCGGCGTAAGGGGGTATCTCGCGGATGCCATACGGCATGCGCGGCAGGGTCTTGAACAGGTGCGGCAGCTCGCCATCCATGCGCTTCAGCACCAGGGCGGTTTTTTCAAGCAGCGCATCGGTGGTGGAGACGTAAAAGCGCGGGTCGCTGCGTAAAAACTCTAAAAAGCCGGCCATATCGCCCTTCCAGCCGGTCTTTTTGATCACCCTGTCCATCTCAGCCCGGATGCGACGCACTTCATCCAGCCCAGTTTGGTGCACCTGCCGGGCGGACAGGTGCAGGGAGGTGTAGTAGTAGATACGGTGGTCATAAAACGCCTCGCCACCCGGGATTTCAAAGCAGGATATGCTCTCCCGCGCCGCGGGCAGGTACTCTTTTTCGAGAAACTGCAATAATTCTGAATACCCGGGCACGATGGAGCCGAAGATGGCTTTGACGGCTGCTTCAGAGAGCTTTTTGCGCTCGACCTCACCGATGTGGCCCGGGAACTGCTTGAATGGCTGGTAAAAAACGCTTTCGGTCGGGTCGCTCACGATGTGCGGCTTGATCTGCTGGTCCACCTCCATCAGCGTGCACCTGGGCGGCAGGTAACCTGTGCGCAATCCCAGCCGCATCCGCTCAATATTCTCCAGGCAGTATTGCTTGAAGGCTGCCAGGCGGGCGATGTAATTTTCATAATCCTGCCGGTTTTCGAATGGCATCAACTGGAAAATATCGGCGAACAAGATATGGAAACCATCGGACCGTGAGATGGGCAGGCGCTGGGGGTTGAAACCCAGCTCGGCGATTTCGTTCACCACCAGGTGCCTAAAAAGATCATAGTTGAGCTGGTCATTAGCCGGCAGGCTGCCCCGGTCGATTGCTTGCAAGCGCTGGCGAAAATCGACCAGCTGGCCGCGCCAAGCCTGGTAGGTATCGTCAGTGGCGCTGGGAAGGCGATCATTGAAACGGCGGTCGCCGACGAAGGTGGCAGTGAGCGGGTCAAAACGCATCCAGGCATCCCAATGATCCTGGAAGAGCTGGTGGAGTGGTGAGAGAGTGGTGGGCAATTGATCCTCCTTTTATATATTATGAAAATTTCAATGAATTATTGTCGGTCGGACGTTCGATGATGAGCCTTGGGAAATA
>CAYLPS010000135.1:0-7468 GCA_964385625.1 uncultured Anaerolineaceae bacterium
GATAGTAATAGGGAGAAATTTATCTGTCAACTATACTATATTCAATCGGTATAGGTGTCATAATATCTTCCATAAGCTGCGCTGCTCGATCTTGCATAGTCGGGATGAAATGAGCATAAGTGTTCAGCAGTATCGAAATCGAGTGGCCCAGTATCCCAGCCACGATCACTGGAGGTATCCCGTGGGAGAGCATGATCGTTGCTGCAGTATGGCGACAATCGTGGAAACGGATTACCGGCAGGCTAGCCTTCTTCGCTAGATCTGGAAATTCATGTGAAATACGACTTGCCTGGAGAGGAGTACCAACGATCGATGGAAAGACCAGATCGTTATTATGCCAGGTCTCTCCTGCCTTTTTCCTCAATTCATCAACGACCTGCAGCTGTCTTCTTAGACGATCGATCACACCCTGACCTACCTGAAGTGTCCGTTTCCCTAGCTTCGTTTTGGGTGATTGAAACAGAAAACCACCACCCACAGGATGGTAACATTCACGACGAACGAATATCTGTCGTTTGACCCAATCGATGTCCCTCCACTGCAACCCTAGCAATTCTCCCCTTCGCATTCCAGTTGCTAAAGCCAAATGGTAGAGATTCTCATTTTTCCTGCCAGTCATGAAATTTAGAAATTGACCTACCTGAACCTCGTCCCATACCTGGAGGTCTCTTTCGTTTTGCCTAGGCAACGAACAGAACTCCGTTGGATTTTTATAAACCAATCCTAGCTGTTTCGCTCGCTCCAAACAGCCATGTAGGATGATATGAACGACCCGTATCGTTCTAGGACCTTTCTTACCAGCCGATAAACGATCATAAAATGCCTGAAGCTGGCCAGAACTCAGCTCTCTGAGCTTAATCCTGCCCAGGCGTGGAAGAATATAGATCCTCGAAAGAAGAGCATACTGCTGATATGTTGCCGGCCTCACCTGCTGCTTTTTATTTTCTAGCCACCCCTCCAGGAATTCCCCCAAGGAAATTCGCTCATTATCATAACTTAGGCCTTGCTCCACCTGGCCCTGGATTTTTCTTACCCAATCCCGGGCTTCCTGCTGCGTGTCGGTTATCTGCGACAGACGGCCGCCGTCAATGCGGATCTCAACTCTCCAGCGATCCCTAAATTTCCTAATTGAACCTTCGTGATTGCCTCTCCGCCTGGACATTTATCCTCCAACGGAAAGTATAACATAATTATGTAAAATCTATACATTATTTTAGAATTAACCATTATATTGATAAACTATTTATCAGGTGATATTCTTTTGGGTTTGGTTTATATGCAACTGTATAAATGGATAGAGAAATCATATCCAATAAAAACCTTTCACATTTGGAATTTTCTAAAAAGATAATATATATATAATTAAATAGATATTTGAGGAGAAAAAAGATGCCTACTTGTTTTGGCTGTGGTGCAATTTACAAAGATGATGAAAAAGTTTGTCCTTACTGTGGAAGACCTAATCCTCAACCGAATCACATAATCTTTCAAAAAGAAGCTGAGATTATTTCTCCTCTATCATGTCCATTATGTCATCACACGGATAGTGTTTACAAGGCTAGTGAACTTCGACGTCAACAGACGAGTAGACTAAGTGGATTTATCCCGGTATCACAGACCTTTACTAATAGTCAGGGAAAAGTAAGTTCCTACACATCATTTTCAGGGTTTAGCGGCACACAAATATCCGATCTTGCAAAAGCATTAGAACCACCAACAAAGCCCAGGGAACCAAAGGAACATAGCTTGTGGATGATCATAGGAATATTAGCTTTAGGATGGGTTGGTTTACAGGCGGTAATTTGTGTACTTGCGGGAATGAAACAAGATGCTAGTGCTGCAATTTTTGGGGTTGTCCTGCTTGGTGTAGTGATTGCTGGATTCCTATGGTGGCGAAATAGGTATAAAAAACAAAGTGAAGAGTATAAAATTAATTTAGAAAAGTATAACCGCGATCAGGAGAGATGGACGAGAGCGATAAATAGGTGGGAAAATCTATACTATTGTGTACGAGATGGAGTCATTTTTATTCCAGGCAATTCATCATATGCCTATATTGATAAACTAATAGATTTTATATATAGCGATTAGATCAGTACGTTAAAATAAGTATTATTTATTCACTTTCCAGATCAGACACTAAACCAGGCGGATCCAAATCCAGATTGTCAAAAATAAACGACAATGTCAGAATCTCCCAGGGCGTCATCTCGATATTTTCACACAAGCTGAAATCCACTTTGTAAGGCTGATATCCAGTCTCTCCCTGGATCAGCTCATCATACATCTTCTTCCACTTTTCCTGATCGTCATCTGGGATATCATATTTTCCGGTTTTCTGATCCAGGGTCCAATGAGCTCCCAGCAAACTCAATCTTGCCTTATCGTAATCTTCCAACTCCTGATTGATGAGCCGTATATTCTTGGCCAGTCCATAAGCCAGCTTAGCAGGCATTTTGCGATCCGTGAGCTGCTTCAGGACTGGAGCAGCATTTAGCAATTCAACGATTTTCATCCATGCCTCCGAATCTGGTCTTCTATATCACATACATGATTTCACCATAGCTAGATTTCGTGCCATTGGCCGTCCAACCACCCCCGTCCATAGTCTTATAAAATGTTAAATTACCAGCCCCAGCCCTGGCTAGACCTATAAGCCAAGATCCATTATCTTGACATCTCACAGGGAGATATGCGGCTGGTGACCCTGGTGTGTATGGCAAGGTTATATTAAAAGCGCTCGAATTACTCGTCCCGTTTATGCCCCATACAACGATTACAACCCTGCCAAGAACACAGTACTTAACGCTAACCGATGGCGTACCAGAAAACCCGGTGACTACAGCTGACCCACTCCAATCAATCCAGGGGCTCATATTAAGGACGATCCCTTCATTAGCCCGATATTTTAACCAGCTCCCATCATAAGCCCATAAGGTACCAAAACCAGCGCTAGGTATGGGTGGATCTTCAACCTCAAGTAATGTGATCACGCCTTGGGGAGAGACCACCATCGAATCGCCCACGGTTAGGCCTTCATTGATCCGAAGATCTTCGGAAGAGACCGCACCCGCTCCACTGGAGTTCAGATAAACGGTTTGCCCATTCAAATACAATATTCCTGCAGGGTTGGTGGATGGGTTGGCTACAATAAACAGCTCGTTGAACACGCCTGCACCCGAATACTTGCCATAGATTTCAGCCTTCAAGCCGCTGTGGGACGCAAAGCGAATATGACTGGCCACCTCAGATCCAGTCGCATCATCCTTTATCAGTATGCCATTCCCATCGATCGTGACCGGATACATGAACATCGCAGTATCATAAGCGCCAATTTTCATCTGGCCGGTACCTGTATCGATAAAGAATTGCTGGACATCCGAGGACAAGGAATAGAAGCCTGACCGATCGATCCAGATGCCCGTACCAGCGTTATTGGCGGACGGAGGTGTGGAACCAATGGCGATAGCGCTTTCGACCCCAGGCATGGTCAGCTTTTTGGTGATTTCGGCTCCATCACTGGCATCAAAGGTTAGGACCGGATTTCCACTGCTATCCTTGATCGCTAAAACGCCCGTGGATGATAGCGTGATCCGTTCGTAATTTATTCCCCCAATTCGATTGATGATTTTTATATTGTCGGAATCGATGGTAATGAATGAACGCCCATCCTCATATTTGCCAAAAGCCGCCCCGTAGGTATCCACTCCATAACCATAAAGCCCATTCAGATTGCCTATCGCCCAGGCCTCCACGACAGCGTCATAGCTGGAGGCGGTGCGGACATTTCCGACGATCGTTGGCCCGTACTGGGCATCCCCTCGGATTGAATGCTGGGAATAAATATCGATATAACCATCCCCGGTAGCGCCGGTATTCAAGACCGCATCGCCCGCGTTCCAATCGTTGGCTCCCGAGCCGTCCAGATCCCGGATGATTGAATACGAATAATCCCCTTCAGGCTGCAGGGTGCCAGAACTGGTAATCCCAATGAATTCGATCTGCCCATTAGCCTCGAGATAAACTGAATCGCCACTAGCCAGCTGATCATGTTTGACATAAAACGAGGTCGAGGCTGCAGCCAGATCTCTGGTCAGGATCGTAGCTGGAGCGACCAATATCCTGCCCCCAATAGTTGCCATAGTACCCTGAGTTACCAAGGTCTCAACCCACAGCTCAGCTGCATGCAGTGATAAATATTTTTTATTGATAGCTCCCAAGTTATATGCAGAGGCTGACCCAGGTAGGATGTCTAAACCTACAGGGTTTAGGATCAAATCGCCGGCCGGCTCGAGCGAAAGATTTCCCCCAGATCGGTCACGCAGAGCATCCGTATACAGAGCCACCAGATGCAAATAACCGGATGCATCGGATGCCAGTAATGAGGCGGCACTTCCAGGATTAGAGCTGCTGGTAATCGCATGGGTATGATTTCCAGCTGAGCTGTTCGTCGTTTGATAATTAAGGGTTCCGGGTGTGGTCAACGAAACAGAGTCCGCACCGACCGATAGTCCATCCCCAGCACCAACCGCCAGGCTGATATCCTGATCCAGTCCTCCCCCACCCACCAGACCATCGCCTGCAGCAACCGTTCGGTTCAGCTGGTCAGCCATAAGGCCCACCACCAGCTGGCCTTGG
This sequence comes from uncultured Anaerolineaceae bacterium, assembly GCA_964385625.1. Taxonomy (GTDB): domain Bacteria; phylum Chloroflexota; class Anaerolineae; order Anaerolineales; family UBA4823; genus FEB-25. The sequence goes on from CAYLPS010000135.1 coordinate 4,639, forward strand.
GCATTGGCACCCAGCAGGAATGGTGCTGCAGCTGAATTCGGAGCGAAGGTATGTTGAGCAACGATCGTCCGAGCGCTGGTGTTGTGAATATATTGTGAATGGTCATCATCCGCCAGGCCCTGCAAATTTCCATGATCATAGGGCGTCACGGGCACCATTTCCTGAGCCGCCAATTTGATAAAAGGACGCAGGCGCTTGGCTAAGGTCGTTATATTGTTTTCATCAGCCATCTCTGGGCCTCCCCAACTGGAACGGATCGATGAAACCTCGCGGCGTTAGGCTGAGACGATCTTCGTTCGGGATGTATTCTGCTTCATCGATAAACATCAGGCTCGGATCCGATAGTTTCGTGATATCCACCGACCCAGGAATGATGTCTTTGTATCTGGCCCACACCCCCACCGGGCAGAGCTCCTTGCGCAGTCCCGTATCGAACATATCCCGCAGCGATCCATCTTTTTCAATCAGATAAGCCAGTGAAGGCACAACTGGCTCCTCATACAAAAGCATGCGCCTGAATTCATCGATTTTAACCAGCAGCCTGCGATAATTGCTGGTGCCCATCTTCAGGAGCTCAGAGATTTCATAATAGGCATTGGCATTCCCATCCCGGGCTGAGGCGGTATAAAGGCCAGACTGATGGTCCACATAGATCCCGGCAATGAACTGCCCGTAATTGGCCACCAGGGTCGAGATCTGCTGGCTGGTCTCAATAATATCGTCGGAATAAAGCCGGAACTGCATATCCGCGGCTGGACCCAGCGCCCAATTTGACCCAATCAGGACCGTGTAGTTTCCCAAAGGATATACGACCACACTCTCCAGATGGGTTTGGTAATAATTGGCAGCATCCTGCGAGCCAGACCGGGTGATCTTTATGAAATAGGAATCATAATTGGTGAATGGATAGAGGGTCACCGGTATATTGACCCAGGCAAAATCCACCCCCAGGCTGGAGCCTGCCACCGTCCCACTGGTGAGCTCGGCCCCTGGAGTGATCCCATCCGCATTGACGCACAGGCTGACCTTTAAATTGTCGCTGGGATTGCCGACTTTGCGGACATAAACGGAGATAGAAACCAAATTACAGTCTCCGCTGAACCAGATGCCCTGGGCCACTTCCTTGGCGTTATTATCCCCAAAAGAATAATTGGTATCGCCAGGCTGCTCGTAACCATAAGCCAAATGAGCCGGGATGGATGCGTAGCGCCAGGCGAGCGTATCGAACCAGCCCCGGCAGGTCAACTTGGCTCCATCCTCACCTTTCTCCCTGGGAGAAATGATTGAAACAGGATATTTTTTCTCACTCAAATATTTATCCCTGGCAGCTAGGGCATGGATCTCATTCGATCCGCTGGAGGTGATCAGCAGCTCGTGCCGGCCATATTCTGTGATTGAATCCGCAGCCTTAGCCCAATCCGTCTTCTTGGGCTGACCTGCGTCCGCATCATCCTCATAGGCCACCCCGACGACGTTGGCCATTGAATCGATGTTGACCCCGAAGGTCCAAGGGCCAATGTTCAACTGGATTTCAGCCACATAGCCCCACCACACTGCATCCCCAAGAACGGAATATATCTTCACCGGCCGCCTGGCATATTCAGCCAATTCCCACAGGTCCATTTCAGAGCCAGATACATCGATTTCTGCCAGCTTTGGGCCGCCAAACACCGAATGAGAATAGCGCTTAACCCTGTATTGGACTGGCAGGCTCGAGAGCATGGTTTTGAAATCACGTTCCCAGAACAAGACATTCATATGCAGCGACGCCTCGGCCGGTAGAACAATTTAACTGAAAGGGTCCGGTTGACCTCCGCTGCATTTGCGTAACAGGAATGCTGCAGGAAATACAGGCGCTGATTTTTGTTCGGATAGAGTTCAATCGGTTTGCCGTACACAACCAGGTAAGCCCCTTTATAAGCGCCAGCTCCGTCGTCGACATAACAGACTTCATTCACCCCATCATCCACCAGGCGATCATTCTGGATCACCCCATAGCCGGTGGTCTTCATCATCCTCCAACCATCCAGTGGAGTGATCTGCAAGAAATCGATCCCCACGGTCTGCGGGCTGCCGGTATTCTGCTGCCCAGTCAAAACCATCTGTAATTCCATCAAATTCTGCTGTCCCAGCAGCCAGGGAGGCAAACGGAAGGTGAACAGATCGCGGATGAGCATCGCCACATTCGTATCCAGGGTCACCTGGCTCGATTGCCAAACGGTGGTGAGCAGGAATTTGAGCTTTATGCGATATTTGATGGTGAGCGGTATATAGCCATTGAATCGAGCCAGGATCTTGAAAAAACTGCCCTGGCAGGCGTCCAGATAGGCAGCCGACAAATCCCAGGTAAACATATCCGTTTCATATCCGGATGGACAGGCATAATATCTGTATTTCCCGTTGGAGCAATCAACAGCGCTCCCTTCAGTACCAGTGCTCGAGCTTTCGCCTTCGATGATGTGTGAGAAATTATCTGGATCGGTCCAGTTCTGCCCCACCCAAACCGAGCTCAACCGAGAATTGATGTTGGAGTAGTTGTTGACCAGCTCGAGCCTGGTCAATCCCGGCAAATCTCCCTGGACGTCCGCAGCCTTGATTTTCACAAAATTGTCATGCCCCGCGTCCCCATCCGTGTGGTTGTAGACCGTGAGACCGCTCAAATCATCTTCCCCATTGCGATTGCTCAAGGGCACCTGGATCTCGACGCTCGAATCCCAATAGGGTTTGTGTTCGATGACGATGGTCAGCACTGCCTTGTTCTGGCGCCAGTTGCGATCCAGATTTCGATCGTACATCACCATCCCATTGACAATTTTCGACATCATAGGGT
>CAYLPS010000136.1:0-7454 GCA_964385625.1 uncultured Anaerolineaceae bacterium
GGGGGGCGGTTGGAAAAGTACCTGTATAGGCAACTCGCTGACCGCCTACCCTACGTTTTAGCCAGGCATCAGCATGATTAAACAGTCTGGGTTACGTCAAATCTGATAAATTCCCCTGTGTAAACCTGCCACTCAAAGTCTACATCCTCCACTGAAGCCATGGGCGGGCCCTGGCGTAGCGCCGATAGTAAAGCCTCCAGACGCTGGCGATTACCTTCGGCGGTGAGCTCCACACTGCCATCCCAGCGGTTGCGTACCCAACCCGTCAGGTCGAGCTGGCTGGCTTGCTCAAGGACGAAGAAACGGAAACTGACCCCCTGCACACGACCGGATACAGTGGCGTGTAATCTTGAATTCGTCTGTTCAGCCAAGGCTACCTCACCATTTTTAAGAATGATGCTATGCACCCAAGAAGGCTAGCAAGGGTGTTAATGTCAATGGGCTGAGCAAAGTGGTGACCAGCACTGCGGCGGTGACGAAAGTTGGCTCAGTATCGAACTCTGTAGCCAGGATGGTATTCAGCACGGCCACGGGCATGGCTGATTCTAACACCACCGCCTGGTAGGACGGACCGCTCATGCCAAACAGTTGGGTGAGACCAAAGGCCAGCGCGGGGGCCACCAGCAAGCGCACTCCGCTGGTGACAATCAGGGGTACAAGGCGGCCATCCAGCCGGATACTGGCGAGCTGCATACCCAGTAAAACCAGCATGCTGGGGATGGAGGCGTTGCTGAGCAAGGTGACAGTACGGTCGAGACCGGAAGGAAGCTGCCATTTGAAATGCAGGAATAAGATACCCAGAATGAGGGCATAGATGGCAGGATATTTGACCAAGCCCTTGAAGGCGCGCCACACGCTCATCGAGCCCGAGGAAGCGATGACGATGCCCAGGGTGTTGGTCATTGCCGAATCGACCACGAAAAATACGCTGGCAAATGCCAGAGCTACCTCACCAAAGGCGAAGTTGGTGAGCGGCAGGCCATAGTTCCCGGCATTCATAAACATGCAGGTGATCATAACCGCTGCCAGGATTTTGCGATCAAAATGCAGGAGCTTACCAACCAGCCAGGCAATCAATCCGACGCTCCCCACCAGGATGATGGTGAGGAGAAACGTATGCAGGATATCCTGGTTGCTCAGCTGGCTGTTCTCGATGAGATCGAACACCAACACAGGGCTGAATATATAAAAGATGACCTGCGAGAGGGGTCGGGGGCTGACCTTTACCCATTTTGCCAGAGAGAACCCGATCGCAGCGATCAGCAAAATGGGGAAAAGGTTGTTGAAGAAAAGGGGGAGCAGCTGGCTCAAGCTTCGTCCTCAGAATCAAAGTCGTCGAAGTCTTCGTCGTCATCAAATTCTGAGGATTCGTCCGCACCATTCCCATCATCTGACAGATCCATCAATGCCAGATCTTGCATCTCCTCAGTGAAATCCAGGTTATCCAGGGCATTTTCAATTTGATGGGCTTCTTCGTCGTAATCGGTGGATTCAAGCATGTTCTCGAGGGCGGAGCGGACCCCCGGGCCACCCACCTGAGACAGCGCCCAGATGGAAGCCATGCGCACATCCATGTCCACATCTTCCAGCAGCTCAATCAGCTTGGGAACAGCCGCCTTGATCTCCAGCTCGCCGGCCGCGCTGGCGGCTTCGGCTCTTACCGGTGGTCTGGGATGGTCAAGCATCTTCAACACGTGGGATTTCCAGCGTGAATTGGCGGAGCGCCCCATGGCAAACAAAGCCGTGACCAGCCAATCATCGTCGGCGGAGGCGAAGGCACTTTCGATCAACGGAGCAACTTCCTTGCGGGATGAAAATCCCAATGCTTCCAGAGCCCGGCGACGGACCAAGGTGGCGTCTTCGCTCGAGACGAGCCGCAGCAGGCATTCCTCCACCCTGAGCAGCTTGTGGGGCGCAATATCTTCCACTTCACCCATGTACACATAGGTGGCCAACGCAGCAGCCGAAGCCGCCCTGACGCCAGTGTCAGGGTCGGTTTCAGACATGTGGATGAAGGTGGGCAGCAGGTCCACCAGCTCATATTCGCGCAAAATGTGGATGGCCCGCTGGCGTATACCAGGCTCGCTATCCTTCAGCGCCAGGCGAGCGACCTCCTCGAATGAAAGCAAGTCATCTTCGATGTGCATCTCTTCCATGTCTTCCAGGAGGGCCTGGCGGCGACGGGCTGAAATCTTGGGCCAGTTTTCAGCTAAAATGGTTACGTCTGCAGGCGCCAGGTCTGACAGGCGGTGCAGGTAGCGCGGAGAAAATGGCGTGCTATCATCCAGTAAGGCATCGATCAGTTTGGTAAAGGGGATAGGTTTTCGAATTGCCATTTTATTATGGAACAGGTGTAGCTATTGGATTAATGAAATCTTGAGCATTGATAAATATCATCAGCAAGATCAACAAGGCGAAGCTGATAAACATCACCCAATTTTCGTATTTTTCGGGGATGCGGCGGCGGATGATGATCTCAGGCAGGGCGAAGACGATGCGCCCACCATCCAGGGCGGGGATGGGCAGCAGGTTCATCACGCCGAGCGAGATACTGATGCTGGCGAAGAAGAACAGTACATTGGCCATGATGGGCACCCCGCTGCTGCTGCTGGAACTGACCACGAAGGCATACAGGTCGTACATGCCCTTGAAACCTACCAATCGACCGCCAGATGCTGAGGACTGCCCCTGGATCATCGCCACCAGGGTGGTGTATAACTGCTTCAGGTAATCGACCAGGGAGTTAACACTTTCAGGGATGGCGCCCCACACGGTGTAGGGTTTCATTGGGTAGCTCATCTGGATGCCCACCGCCCCTGAGCTGCCGGGATTGGCGAGGGGAGTGAGGGTGACCTGGTGATCGGTGCCATCGCGCTGGTAGACTAAACTCACCGGTTTACCCAGGTTGGCATAGATGGTGGACTGGGCTGTATCCAGCGAATGGATGCTCACACCGTTAATGCTCACCAATATGTCGCCCGCTTGGATGCCGGCTGATGAGGCGGGCAGGCCCGGGACGATCGCATCCACCTGGACGTGGTTGCGATCGGGCAATATGCCAAGGATGGCATAGATGACGACAAATAGGATCAGGGCGATGAGGATGTTCATGGTAGGCCCAGCAATGAACACGCCGATGCGCTTCCAGGGGTTCGCCGATGCTAATCCACCTTCCACGCTGGAATCCTGCTCGCCTTTCGGGCGCACGAAACCTCCAAAAGGGATCCAGTTCAGGGTGAATTTTGTGCCACCAGCCTCGAACAATGTGACGGCGCGGGGCGGAAAACCGAACCCGAACTCTTCCACTTGAATGCCGATCAATTTACAGGCGATGAAGTGCCCAAACTCGTGTAGGAAGACAATAATTGCCAGACCAACGATGAACTCTATTACCAGCTGAAGTGTGGTCATTTTTTACCTTTATCCATCAAAATCGAGCTAACCGACCTTATTATGCAATATTAACCGACGAATTATATCCTCTCATGGGCTTTGCATCCAGTGACCAGACGAAAAAGCAATGCGATTCTAACAGAACTCTAAGGGTATCGTGAAATCATATCCACAAAAACGCTTACACAAGGCTTACCGGGCCACCCGGATGGCAGGTGAGCACTTGTTGCACTCCCGGCAGCTGCTGCAGGTGGCCTGCAACAGCCTCAGCATGTCCAGAAGGGCAGAGGACGTGCACATTAGGTCCGGCGTCTATGGTGAAGCATGCTGGCATGCCACCATTGCGCCACTCGCGCACGGCCTGCATGATGGCCACGGTGGCAGGCTGCCAGTAGAGCAAGGGTGGCGTGGAGGTGAGCATCACGGCATGCATCAGGTTGCTGTCATACTCGACGACTTCAGCCAGCAGGCCATAATCATGGTCTAAGATAGCCTTGCGGCAAATTTCCAGGCGTGAAGCAGCCCCGGCCACGCGCCCGGGCTGTAATGGGCTGGTGGTTGCCAGGGCATGCCCCAGGCTGGAGCCAATGGCCTTATGCTGCTGGGCGATGATGGCGATGCAATCCACCAGATCCCAGTGTGCGGGTGGGGCAAACGAACGGGCATACGAATCGCAATCATTGTGCCCGGCCTGCCACTCGACAAACCCGCCGGGCACCGAGCGGCAAGCGGAGCCTGAGCCAGTGCGCGCCAGGCGAGAGAGATCCTTTTCGTCGAGCGATAAACCCACAGCCCGTGTGGCTGCCAGGCTCAGGGCAGCAAAGCCGGAAGCAGAAGAGGCGATGCCCACCCCGGTGGGGAAGGTATTACTGCTCTCCACCCTGGCAAAGGTGGCAGTGCCCGCCATATGGCGAACCCGGTCGAGCAGCCTGGTGACCCGCTGCAAAGGCTCGCCGTCCATGTGCTCGTCATTGAGGGAAAATTGATCAGCTTGCAGGCTGGCTTCGAAGGTTACGGTGGTACGCGTGGTTAGCTGAGCCAGGTTCATTGAGAGCGAGCTGCTGGTGGGCAGGTGCAGCTCGGGGTCGACATCCCCCCAGTACTTGACCAATGCGATGTTAGGACAAGCGACAGCGGTTGCTGTTGAAGTAGACATGTTACCTCAATTAGTTTTTGATTATTTTCTATTATAAGTTTACCATGTACATCGAACATCTCAATAAGACGCCGCTTCGATTCAAATGTGGCGTTTTCGAGCTTGTCACGGATTTCAGAGCAATATTCTTCAATTTCAGAGAGCTGCGAGTCATCCATTAAACTCTGATCAAGCTGGGAATTAAGTTCATTGCGCTCGTCCAATAATTTACGACACGCCTGATCAATTTTTGTTTTCCGCTCATCTATCAGCTTTTTGGAGAAATCACCATTCAGGAAGAGATCCAACAATTTCGTCTGTTGGTTATTTAGATCTTCCAGTTGTTGGTCGATGAGTTCAATCCGCGTAGTTACACGAGAGTTAGCAGAGAGAACCTCATCTTGCATGTTTCTTAGCCCTTGAGTGATATTTGTAGGATCTTCGATTAAACTTCTCAACCAGTTCCAGACAGTTGCATCCACAAGGTCAGCGCGAAAGGCTGGCATGGAGCATAAACTGATTGGTTTTTGTTCCTTCCCTTTGCAATAGTAATACTGGTTGTGTACTTTGCGGGTTCTACCCACGTAAGCATAGTTACAGACAGAACATTTCAAGCGTCTGCCCAACAAATAGTCGTATTTGGCATTCCGGCTGGCATTCTGGAAATTAGATTTGATCTTTGCTTGGGCAAAGTCAAAATCTCTTTGAGAGATGATCGGTGGAACAGGAACAGAAACCCATTCTTCTCGTGCTCTGGGTACTTGTTTGCCCAAACCGCATTTCGATTTCGCTTTTCGGGTATATTCCTTTCCATCGCTAATGATCTTCGTCTTTCCATAATGCCAGGTTCCAGTGTACGTCTCATTACGCAGGATATGACGAACCATTGGACTGGACCATACCCCAGGATCTCGTTTTTTGGCTACCTGAGAAAATTTATCCCCACGAGTAAGAATGCGGAGTTCGGTCAATTTTACCGTGATGGCATTCATCGACAAAGGGATCTTGGTTTCGTTGCCAAATAAATACCACTGGTAAACCAAGCGCACGATTTTGGCTTCGTCTTCATCCACTTCCAACCAGGCTTTGTGAGGTTCCGTGTTCACCTTGTAACCATAAGGAGGTCTGTCTCCAACCAAAACGAACCCGCTCTGGGCCTTACCCCGTTTACCGCGTTTGCTTCTTTCCAATATTTTGGCTTTCTCATACTCCGCAATACTGGCGCGAATTTGCTTTTGCAGCCGGCCTTCATCTGTATCTTCGTATCTACCGATGACATATTCAACGAGAATCCCAGAACGATGCAGCTCTTCTTCTAAAATCATTTGCAAAATTGATTTTCTGGCAATGCGGTCGAGATCGTATACGATAAGCACCGAGATTGATGAGTCTGAGGTGATAAAATTTCGCATTTCATTAAGAGCAGGGCGGTCAAGGGTTGTACCTGTGTAATCCTCTTGAAAAGTAGCTGCAATTGTATATCCCATTTCTTGCGCATAACGCGTACAACCTTCGACCTGGGTCTGCAAGCTATAACCTTTGGCTTGCTCATCTGTGCTCACCCGCACATAAATAATTGCGCGTTTCGATAAAATTGTCATTTTGAAATCACCTCAATCCCTATCCCATTCCGATGGACGCGGCCAGCTGCTTCCAGTTGATCCAAATAAGTATAAATTGTTTGCCTGGAAACCTCTAAAGTGCGTGCGGCATCCGAGACTCCAAGGGTCGGATTATCAAGATAAAGTGCTAACAGACTGTCCAATCGCGCTGTCTGTTGAGCTTTTCGAGTTATCTGCGCTTTATGCAACGGTGTGTCATTTTTGACGGTGCTAGACGAAAAAGTAGACATCAATGGCTGAATGGGTGACGTCAGAGTTGGACGGGGAGATTGACGTTCCGCTTTACGCTCGGCACGTTCCTGGGCGATACCAGCTGTACGCCTGCGATGCCCGGAACGTAAGGCCAAATTGACTGCACCAACCAGGGCTAGCATTGGAAAAAGAGCCGGTGCGTAGCGTCCGAGTTCAGGGAATATATCTAGCAGAACGGTCAATCCAATGGTGGAGATCAAATAAACCCCGACCAGCGAAGCAGCTAACATAAAAGGTGCACCAGGATCGGCCTTACGTTTGCCGGCGTTGTAGTCCCAAAGCTGGAGACTGGTACTGACTGTGGTCAGCCCCAGACTCTCAATGATGGCGGCGGTGATCCCACCTAATGCCGGGCTCCAATGGAGCTCCTGCACCACCGCATTGGCTACCAACACCGCACTGGGCAGGGGAGTGATCCAGGGGCCAATGGCAGCGATCCCATCGGTCAGATTCGTTTCAATCTCCGAGAATGACTCTCGAACTTTAGTAACAAAAGGAAAAACAGCCAAGAATTACCTCCGTAATTGTGGGAGCAATAAAGAGCCCCCAGTGATTAATTCCACCGAGGGCAAATTTTGGCTGATCGGCTATAATAGCATCAGCCCCTGCTGCCGCATACTTCGGTGGTTGGGGTCAGGTTCGTGTAGGTGCTCGTTACACTTGCACGAACCGTCTTTTTATTTTGTTCTATTTATTATATCCCATAGAACAAATAAGCGAGTATTCGAAAATAGATTGAATTGCTCCAGTTGTAACGAGCCAACCGAAAAATGATTCTAATAGCGCCAATTCCGGTGAACGGGTGGTGGCAGAGTGAAACCTTTCGAAATCCAGATTTTTAGCTCTGTTTCTGATACTCCTAACATCTGACACCAGCTTAGTCCGACGAATTGGAGCCAGGCACTGGCTTCGGCGACACGAGCTGGATTTTTGCTTTTGAGATCGTGCGCTGCATGTTGAACCACCGCCAAAGCGAGGGCGACATAAGGGTCCTGGATTGATTCTTCATCCATCTTTTTGATCTTCTCCCTTTTCCGGCAGCCTGACATGCA
>CAYLPS010000137.1:0-7444 GCA_964385625.1 uncultured Anaerolineaceae bacterium
TTATACATAGCTCCATTATACCCTTTGGTCATGAATGGCCAATTCTGTGAAATATCTAATCAATACCCATGGCTTTCATGGTATGATTCCAAAATCAAGGAATTGCACGATGGATGATAAGATTACGATTATCGAAGGGCCACCGCCTAATTTTGAAGATGTCCATGAGGGTTGGCCATTGGGCTTGAATGAGAGCCCCTCCTTGCACAAGCTGGCAATGACACGCCTGCGCACCTTCAATGGGCCGGCGTTAGTGGAGCGGTGTTACCGCGCCTGGCGCAAGCACCATACTATCCAGCTTGAATTCCGTGCTGCCGACGGATTGATCCACAAGACCCCTATTGTGGCTTCTCGCGCCCTTGAAATGGATGAAGGGCAGCTCATCTACCTGTGGGTGCGCTTTACCGAGCAGGAAGCACTATTGGAGCTGGGCACAGAAGATGACCAATTCGGCAACGAGGATGATGACCGGGACCCCTTCGACTAGCACGCAAGCGTGATTTCTACCAACAGGCAGGCCAACTCGCCTGCCTGTTTTTAATGATTGATGCGGGGAGGAAATCCTATGCCTGATTTAGTACAAAAAACCTTTTCAAATGGGATATTTACCATTGCCTTGAACCATCCCAGGGCCAATCCCATTACCCTGGAAATGGTCAGGTTGTTGCGTGAAGCTTTCAAAGAGGCGGCCAGGCTAAAAGGGGCGCGCGTGGTGCTGCTGAGAAGCGAAGGCGATGACTTCAGCGCCGGTCAGGATATCTTCGAGATGCTGAAAGCCAGGGGTGAATCGTATCGCCAGCACATGCTGGAAACCTACAACCCGTTGATTTTGCAGGTACGCCGCCTGGAATTGCCGGTGATTGCCGCCGTCCAGGGCACCGTGGCCGGGGCAGCGCTGGGCCTGGTGATGGCGTGCGATTTGCGCATAGCCGATGAGGATGCACGCTTCGTAGTAGGCTTTCTCGGCATCGGCTTGGCTCCCGACTCTGCAGTATCGCTATTGTTGCCGGCATTGATCGGGTTAGGAAGGGCAACCGAAGCGGCTTTCACCAACCAGCCAATCCCAGCCCGGCAGGCTTTAAGCTGGGGATTGGTTAACCGGGTCGTATCAACATCGCTTTTGCATGACAGTGCCCTTCAAATGGCCAAAGCAATCGCCGATGGCCCAATCCACGCCATGGGCCTGGCTAAGCGTGACTTCAATAAAGCCGTCCTGCCCAATCTCGAGCGGGTATTGGATTACGAAGCCCATATTCAAGAGATTGCCCACCTGAGAGCTGAGCACAAGGAAGGCGTCAGCGCGTTTGTAGAGAAGAGGCTCGCGAAATGGCAGGTTGATTAACCCCTGCGAACAAAAATCACTACTGTGGCAAGGAATACGAACAGAGCACACACGGCAATGCCTGCCCGGTAGATTTCCCGCCGTGTGCGCACATCATACACATTGAGGTTAGTTAATACCGTTTGTTTATGCAACAATGGGCCGCCGAACCATGCGAACAGGCTGCCGCCTACCAGGCCACCAATATGCCCCCAGATATCGATCCCAATCCCGGGGGTCAGGCCGATGACCAGATTCGCAACTGCCACAATGATCACCTGTGATAATGCCCGCCGCGCTATTGGGCCAAAGATCTCACGGTTCTGATAGATCAGCACCCCTTCTGCACCCAACAATCCGAAGATCGCTGTGGATGACCCCAGCGATTGGTAAGGTGAAAACATGAACGAAAGCACATTCCCGGCAAAACCGCTTAAGATGAACAAGCCCAGGTAGCGCCAGCGCCCGTAAAACCTTTCCAGGCCCCGACCAATAAAGAATAGGGCATACATATTGATCCCTATATGCAGGATTGATCCGTGCAGAAACATCGGGGTAAATAAACGCCATATTTGACCTTGCTCGATGAGTGCATTATTCTTAAGCAGAGCAGTGGTGATGTCATATTGGGGAAAATAACTGGTGATGGTCTGCAACACGTAAACCAGGGCGCAGATGCCGATGAGCACATAGGTCACATAAGGTCGATAGACTGCACGGTTGCCAGGAGCTCGACCAACATAGGGGGAGGGGGGTGGTGTCTCCTGGGGAGGTGGATAGCTCTGGTTCATAAATTGAACACGCGCTGTTTTACCCGGTGGTGTTCGGCAGTGATGATGGCCATAATGGTATCTACCGTATCATCCAGGTGAAAATCGCGGTTGGTGACCACATAATCGAAGAACTCGATGCAGGTCATTTCCCGGTGTGCAGTTTCAATACGCAATTTAAGGTCTTCGGGCGACTCTGATTTACGCTCCTGCAGTCTATTGATCATTTCTTCTTCATCCTGCGGGGACAAAAAGATCAGCAATGCCTCGGGGCATAGCTGGCGGATGGTGCCAGCACCCTGCACATCCAGGCGCATAACCACATCCTTGCCACTCGCCAGGGCTTTTTTTACTTGTGACTTCGGGATGCCTTTATAATCGTTGTATACCAAGGCGTGTTCCAGCAACTCACCCTTTTTCAGCATCTCGGTAAATTGCTCTTTTGAATAAAAAAAATAATCCCTCCCATTTACCTCGTTCTGCCGGGGTGGGCGGGTGGTGGCGGTCACCACGAAATGAAAGGGCAGGTGCCTTTCCTTCATTCTCTGGATGACAGTGTCTTTTCCTACTCCCGACGGGCCGGAGATCACGATCAGCAGTGGCGATTTTTGGGGAAGGGTAAATTGTGTCTCGTTCATAGAAATCTCCGCAGACAAGCATTATAATTCAGCCTTGCTGAGGCTGCGAGTGTTTACTATGACTATCTTTTTAATGGAGTTCGATCATGCCATATTATCAATATCGTTGTCTGAATTGTAGGAAACGCTTCGAGATATATCTATCCTACATAGAATATGGTGAAAAGGCTGTTCATTGCCCTCACTGCTCCAGTGACCAGGTGCAAAGGTTGATCGGTCGCATCCGTATCGCCAAATCAGAAGAAAACCGGCTCGATTCTCTCACCGACCCGACGGGTCTGGAAGGCATCGAAAATGACCCGCGAGCCCTGGGGAAAATGATGCGTAAAATGAGCAATGAGATGGGTGAAGATGTGGGCCCTGAGTTTGACGAAGTGGTAGACCGTTTAGAAGCGGGCCAAAGCCCCGAGGATATTGAAAAAGCCATCCCCAACCTGGGAGAAGGTATGGGTGGTGAGGGCGATGAGGGTGATTTCTAGCTTGACATAACGTCAGGTGATATGCAGCCTGCGGGCCACCACCTGGCGAAGCATATCTTGCACCTTTGCAGGTGATTGAGAGGCGTCGATCACCTCCCAGCGTTCTGGCTCGGCTTTCACCAGTTGGAGATAGCCCTGGTGCACGCGGTGATGGAAATCCAGGTTATAGGCATCCAGGCGGTTCCATTCACCTTTTAATTCCTTGCGCCGCAATCCCATCTCCACATCCACATCCAACAATATGGTCAGGTCGGGCTTAAGGCCACCTGTAGCAAAAGCCAGCAATACGCGTAGCGATTCGATATCAACCTGGTGGCCATATCCCTGGTAAGCCAGGGTCGAATCGGCATACCGGTCGCTCAGCACGATGCCGCCGATTTTAAGGTGAGGGCGTATCACCTGTTCCACCAACTGGGCACGCGAAGCCTGGAAAAGCAGGATCTCGGTGCGAGGCTTCATTTCCTTATTCTCCAGGTTATGCAGTATGGTGCGGATTTGCTCACCAATCGAGGTGCCCCCCGGCTCGCGAGTGCTTAAAACCTCAAAGCCACGCTGGCGTAAAAAATCGGCCAGCATGGGAAGCTGGGTGGTCTTTCCACTACCTTCAGGGCCTTCCAGGGTAATGAACATGCCTCTCAATCCCGGTATATCCGCACCCTCCGGTACGGCTCCTTTCCATAGGAATGCGAGGTCAGGTTAGCCTCGCGCGCCATCTGGTGCTGCAACCGCCGGATATAGGCCGTGGCAGGTGGTAACTCCACATATCGCTCACCATTCAGCACTGCGTCGATGGCTGCCTGCGTGTTTTGCATGGCAGGTTCCATGCTGCGCTCTTCCACACTGGTTGCAGACAGGTTATATAAGTCGCTCAGGAAGTGCTGCATCTGGTTGACCGTATTGGCGCGCAGAACATAGATCGGCATGCCCCGGTTTTCTGCATCCACCACCGGGCGCTGCCGGTTGCGATAATAGGATCTCAGGGTAACCAGCGCCTGAGCCTGTTCCAGTTCATTGACCACCATGGCGGGCACGCCCAGGTACTTGGCAGCCTGGATCAGGCGGTTACGCGCCACCCCGTAAGGATAAATGCGCACTGGCTGCAAGGCGGATAATTCCTGAGCCTCTTCACCTGGCACTGCAGCTGTCTCTTCCTTGTGAGGCCGGTTATCAAGGGCGGGTACGCCGCGATCCTTACCAAACTCCATGGGCTGGCGATTATATCTTTGGGCTCCAATGCCTCGTTTGGCTGGTGGAATGGAGTGCTCAATGTGGATTTCTCCATTTTCATCTCGGGAGCGCACCTCGGGCGGAATAGGATAGCCGCGTAACAGCGCATCCACCGAGTCACCCACGTCCAGATGAACCGCCAGGCGGTCACGGGTCTGGATTTCGATGAGCATATCGAAGGTGGGCGGTGAGCGGCGCTCGAGTACGGTCTTTTGAGTACCCCGCCGGCGGGCTTCCTCATCCGATAAGGTGACTGATTCAATCCCTCCCACCAGGTCTGACAAAGTGGGGTTGAGCAGCAAGTTTTCCAGGGTATTGCCGTGGGCGGTGCCAATCAGTTGCACCCCACGCTCTGCAATCGTGCGGGCAGCCGCCGCTTCAAGCTCACGCCCAATCTCGTCGATCACGATCACTTCGGGGTTGTGATTTTCGACAGCTTCGATCATCACTTCATGCTGCAGGGCGGGCGTGGAAACCTGCATGCGTCGCGCTCTTCCCACCGCAGGGTGTGGTACGTCTCCATCACCCCCAATCTCATTGGAGGTATCCACAATCACCACACGTTTTTTCTCGGCTAGCAAGCGGGCTGCTTCGCGCAGCATGGTAGTCTTGCCAATCCCCGGGCGGCCCAGCAACAACAGGCTTTTACCACTCTCGATCAAGTCTTGGATGATGTCGGTGGTTCCGTATACGGCCCGGCCTACGCGGCATGTTAGGCCGACAATCTCGCCTCGCCGGTTACGGATGGCGGCGATGCGGTGCAGGGTGCGCTCCATCCCGGCGCGATTATCGGTATCGAAGGCGCTGATGCGTTCTACCACGTAGTCAATGTCAGCGTGATCCACTTCCACCTGACTGAGTCTCTCCTCGAGGTCAATATAGCGTGCCGTGGGTACGCGACCCAGGTCGAGGATCACTTCGAGCAAGTCATCAGAGCGGTTTACCTCTGTCAAGCGATGTGCCACCTCGGGTGGCAGCACATTCAATAAAACATCTAAATTATCAGTAATTCGTTTCCTTGCCATAAACATCCTGTAGAAATCCAATACCTGGATTTCTTAGTTAATAAATAATTTCAGCCTTCGTTGGCTCTTTCAGCCTGTGGCGGTAGCTGGTATTGTGATGCGTCGCTGTGGGCGATGGGGGCAGTGGGCTCGGCCCGTGTGCCGTTGATGGCTGGAATCGGCAGGGCTTGATTGACACGCCGGGTGACTGCCATGTGGCGAACCATCACCGCCTGAGTGGCTCCCGACACCGCACCCATCTTCTCAATAGCTGGGTCCAGCCAGGATTGGTAGGATCGTACACAGATGTAGATGGGCCTTTTACCCCTTCCCGGTAGCTCGCCAAGCAAATTAACCAGGTGCCGGTCGAAGTTTTCAGCGTCCGGATGGATAAACGGTTGTACCCATATCCCATTACGGCCATATCTTAATTCCACGAAGGCTTGAATATCTCCTTCTTTATAACACACCATACCCTTGTAATTCTTTTTCGGTAAAGGTTCCACCTGCTGAACCAGCCCAGGTACCACGTTACAATACAGCGAGCGTACGCCAATCGCATCCCTGGGGCGCCACGCCCTCCAGCCAGCCACTTCAAACTCCCCTTGTGGAATGCCATCCAGCCGCCAGATGCACTGCCGGGCATAGATCGCAAATCCTGCCTTATGCAGCATTTGGAATACCTGGCTGCTCTCGTCAACGTCAGCCAGGATATGAAATGCCCCTTTTTCGCCCATTTGAATGGCCATGTAATCAGATAAAGCCGATAGCTCGGATTGCTCCATGCCATCTTCGGGCGCCAGGAATGAAAGCCGGGCATACGACGCTCCCAGCTCAAAGGTCACCTGCCCAAGGAGGGGTTTTACAGACCGGTCATTATCATTGCAGTGGTAAGTGTATGTGCGGGTGGATGGCCCCAGGAAGGATAAATAGGCTCCCATCGGAACCAATGAGGTGCCATGGATCAATACCCGAGTGCTGTCCAGGAATAAACCCCGCTTGAGATAGCTATGCAGCAGGGTGATATCACGCCAACTGAAAGGGCGAATATTCATGCTGCCAGCTGTAAGAAATAACGGTGAAAGCGGTCATCCTGGGTCAGCTCAGGGTGGAAAGCCGTTGCCAGTAAATGTCCTTGTCGAGCCGCTACGATGCGTCCATCGGATAGCTTTGCCAGAACACGAGAATCTGCCTGCACTGTTTCGATCAACGGTGCACGAATGAAAACCGCGTGGAATGGTTTCTCATGGGGATCAATTTCCTTCAATACCGGCACATCCAGGTCCACTTCGAAGCTGTTCACCTGCCTGCCAAACGCATTTCGCTCAACGGTAATATCCATCAGCTGAAGCAAAGGCTGGCGGCGATGGGCATCTTTTGACAATAAAATTGCACCTGCGCAGGTGCCCCAAATGGCTTTCTCCTGCCCAAATTTGCGTAAAGGTTCCATCAGCCCGTAATTTTCTGCCAGCTTGGCGATGGTGGTCGACTCCCCACCGGGGATGATCAGCCCGTTCAGGCCCTCAAGCTGTTCCGGAAGGCGTACTTCAACCACACCCACCTCCAGGCGCCTGAGCACGGCCGCGTGCTCGGCAAAATCACCTTGTAAAGCTAGAATGCCAATTCGCATTTACCAGCCACGCCCTGCCAGCCGTTCAACTTCAGGCATCGTGGAAACGTTGCGCCCCACCATTGGCTCGCCCAGGTTGCGGCTCACTTCAGCCAGGATGTAGGGATCGTTGAAATGGGTGACCGCCTTAACAATGGCTGCCGCCCGTTTTGCCGGGTCACCCGATTTGAAGATGCCCGACCCCACAAAGACACCATCCACACCTAGCTGCATCATCATGGCTGCGTCGGCAGGGGTCGCCACCCCACCGGCGGCAAAATTCACCACCGGCATACGGCCTTGCTGGCGTGTTTCCACCACCAGCTCGTAAGGCGCTCCAATCTCCTTCGAATATGCCATCAGCTCTTCGTCGGGTAGATTTTTTAGCCTGCGGAT
>CAYLPS010000138.1:0-7441 GCA_964385625.1 uncultured Anaerolineaceae bacterium
CATGGATGAATACCGGCCCGGAGGTTTGGTCTACCATCTCAAGCAGGTGGTCGATCTTATCACTGTCATCGATATTCGGAGCGGGTTGGGTGACGATGTCGAATGGATTTTGCATGGGGCGGATAAAAAATATATGTAATATGCGTTCGGAAATTATCCAGCACAACCTGGATACAAAATATACTTCATTGTCATAGCCCAGCTTTCTGCCCAGGGCACCAATTTTACCAACATTGACCGCCCGGTTATTTACGATGTCGAAACCATTTTGCAAGTTGTAAATATAGGCATCCACATAGAAAGGCACACCGTATTCCACAGTTTTGTAACCCAGGCTTTTTAAGATTCCTGGAAGATGCTGGTAGGAATCGGTTCCCGTCAAGATGTTGGGTGGGTATAAAACGCGGGTCTGGGTGGGAAGCTTGCTGGTCAAGATGGAAATGACCGAGCCAGCCGTGTTGCCTGCGTTGGTAAATGCATTCTCAGCTGTCAGTGATGTCTCGGCCAGCTCTGCAAGCCGGGGTGTGGTGTTGCGATAATAGCCATAGGCTGAAAGGTTTTCTGCATTCACGCCGTCGCTGCCCAATAGAATTATGTTTGGCAGGTTTGGAGCTTGATTTTCGTTTGCCACGGCTTCAGAAGGTGTGAGGCTGTCATAATCTAGCCTGGCCAATGCCAACCCCGCGCTGATCACCAATAGGATGATGGTTGGATAAAACAGGTGGTTTATGATGGTGGTATGTGCTGCAGAGCCGCCCCAAATGCCCAGGATTTTCAGGGCCTGTAAATAAAAATAGGTACATAAAGCAATAAATAACAATGCATAGCCAGCACGCCAAAAACCCGCCGAGGTGCTGATCCCGAACCCAAATACCGAATAGGTGAAATTATCCAGCAATATGAAGGCTAACGTTGACAGGATCAGGGCTGGCAACGCTGCACCAATATAAGTGGTAAGCCTGGAAAAATGAGCGAAGATGGCCAAGAGGTCGACCAGGAAAAAACCAGCCAATATCACCAGGCAGAAAATTGAAACTCCTAACCCTGATAGCAGGAAAATTTCTATCTTGGTTGCTACACTCATAAAATTCATAAAAGAGGGCATGGTCGCATAGAAAAGCCATTCCATGAAGACATATAGGAATACTGCCAGGATTGTAAGAGTGAATAAATGCTTCCACAGCGTTGTCCGGTTTTTAAATTGTATTTGCAATGGATCGTTCCCCTCTGTGCGTGGCTGGTAATTATCCTGATTGACGGTCTGGTTGATCATTTGGATAACTATCGAATAAAGAAGAAAGCTAGTTTGCTCATTATGGCGAGTGTAGAATCATTTTAGATCTTCAAATAGACACATCAATCGAAGGTTTAATTAAGAAAATTTTACCTTGTAATCAGGCCTAGAGTCAGAGTCTATCCGCGATTAAGGTAAAGAGGAGATGTTAAAACCGTCTCTTGCCAATTGATCGGCCGTAGCTTGTTTTATCGATTCAAAACTGAGCAATTCTTCTGCTGAACATGGATTGGGATAGCCGATAATATCTCCTGATGTCCATCCGAGCTGCCTTAAGTCAAGCCGATACCATTTCTGGCAGTCGTTTATATTAATATAATCGAATTGGTAAAATGGCGGTTTATAAAAATTTACATCAAGCGCCCAAACGTGGTTCTCATCCCAGGTCTGTTTACCTGCATAAGCGCTGAAGATGAGGCGATTCTTGTCCAGGTTGCCGCTAAGCAAAGAATTACCTGCCATCCATCCAGGTATCTGCTGTCCCATATAATCCAGGATTGTTGGTGCGATATCCATGTTTTGAGTATTTTGGATAATCTTGCCAGTAAACACACCTCCAGGGAAATGGATGATTAACAGGATTCGCTGATTTACCTGCCATTTTTCAGCATGGTCAGTGTAGATAATCAGGATGGTGTTATCAAATTTGCCGATCGCCTTCAGATGATCGACCACTTCCCCGATGTAATTATCAAAGGACAGGATGGCATCATCATAAAAATCTGTCATCCAGGGTTGATCTTGCTCTTCCCCTGCGGAGAAAACATGGTTTTGTATTTCGAAATAGTCTCCATGTGTTCCAAGCAGATGTATGTGGATAAATAAGGGTGATTGCGTTTGATCGAATAGATCCATTGCCTGGCTGATCTTATCCCGATCGCTCTGGGTCTCTGCAGGTTTCATTACCAGGTTGTACGGGTTTACCATATCGCGAAGAAAGAAAATATGCAAGATTCTTTCCGAGGCTCTGTCAGTTAATTGACCCCAAAAATATGCTGCAGTCTCATAGCCAAAGTTTCGCACAGTGTTGCTTAACAAATTTGATTTTTGGTATTGGCCATTCACCATATCAAAACCATTCTGCAGATTGAAAGCGTAAGAATCCACGTAAAGGGGTACACCCATCTCATAAGTACTGTAGCCCTCGGTTTTTAAAATCCCCGGTAGATGCTGGAAAGCATCAATTCCCTTCAGGATATCGGGGGTGAAGGCTAGCCGAGTCGTTGTGGGTAATTTGCTGGTAAACATTGAAATGACCGAGCCAGGTGAATTGCCCGAGTTTGGGAAATTATTTACTGCCACCAGGGAGCTTTGAGCCAGCTCACGCAATCGTGGAGTAGTATCACGTGTGTATCCATAGGCTGATACATTCTGAGCACTCACTCCATCACTGCCCAATAACAGGATGTTGGGAAGGGTGGTGTCCGACTGGCTCACTGAAATAGAGTCTCCTGTTGACTCCTTCGTCGGATTAAAACCCACAACAGCAACTCCGATCGAAATGACCAGCAGACCTAATGCAAAATACGAGGCATTCTTCATGGGTCGCTGCGGTAAGTTTTTACCCCCAATCATCCCAAGGTATTTGAGGAGTGAATAATAGATGTATATCAATAGGAATATCAAGACTACTGCATAGGCAATCCTGACTACCCCCGTTGATGTGCTTATTCCGAATTTAAAAAGTGTATATGTGAAGTTATCGATTAACAACAAGGCGGCCACCGACAGGATGCAAGCCGGGATCAACACTCCTATGTATTGTGTGAAGCGCGAAATCCGAAAGAGTGCGCCAATTATTTCTACGATTGCGAAGGCTACTAGTGCCGCGATGCATATAACGGAGAAAATCAGTCCCGCAAGGAAAAAAACCTCTATCTTGGCAGAAAAGCTCAATATGCTCATGAAGGAAGGCATGGTGATGTAGAACAACCACTCAAAAAAGGTGTACAAGAAAGCAGAGAGTATCGTGATTGTAAATAGCTGCTTCCCAAAACTGGCTTTCTCTTTTATAAGTGACCATAATCCTTGTAGAGGATATTTGAGGCGTGTCTCAATTTGATTAAAGAATAAATCCAATACTTTCAAGATACCAGATGGAGAGCTAAAGAGTGTAGCGCGATGTTCAGGGATCACGAGCATAAAGGCCAGCAACCCGAAAATTGCTGGCATCAAGATCAACAAATAAACAAGCGCTTTTAGACGCGATACAAAGCTAAAGGGTAAGTAAAGGGTGTAGGCCCGGTTATTTGTGATCGGATTTGAATTATCTGATGAGGAAAAATAAAGGTAATAGGCTTCTTCAGAAGATTTGCTCACCGCGTAAGAACCACTCCCTGAGGTAACCACCACATTATCGGGGGTACGATTGAGCTGCTGCCCATCTTCATAGAGGATAGTATCTTGAATGCGATAGATTAGTGTGCTTTGATTAAGTCTATACCGGTAAGCAAAACCACTATCGGCGATCAGGTCGCGGTCATCGATGGACTGTTTGGCGTGAAAAATCGATGCCCCGGGCTTGATGGCCATTGCACTGCATATTAGCACTAATCCAAGATACAGCAAGATTACAACAATTCGAATGGTTTTCTTTATCATTATTTTTGGAGCGATGGAACACTTTTAAAGATTATTAATCGCTATTATACTTTGATATTAAATGATCGAATTTGTGCCTTGTTAAGACAATAGCATGGGTAAATAAAAAGCCTGGCGGGGCATTTATAGAATAAATGCATTTTGCCAGGCGAATCGATTCGATCAGGTTCTTTTACAAGAAGCTTTCCAGCAAGCTCCCCACTTCTGCCATGGTGAAAACCGGTCCGTCAACGCAAACCAGCTTGGTACCCAGGTTGCAGCGGCCGCATTTACCAATTCCGCAATGCATGCGCGCTTCGAGGGTAACGTAATTCTGTTCAGGCTTGAAGTTTAGTTTTTCCACCAGCACACGGTTGACGAAGTGGATCATGATGGGAGGCCCGCAGGTGATGGTGACTGCATTCCGAGGTGAAGGTGACACCCGTTCAAGTAGTTCCGTGATCAAACCAACGCTATATTCCCAGGTGCTATCACCCTGATCCACCGTGAGGTGCAGCTCGGTGTTCGGGGTTGCCCGCCAGCTATCATATTCATCGGTGAATACCAACAGTGATGGGTTGCGCGCTGCCCACAAGATCTGGAAATCTCTATAATCATCCCTATTTGCCATCACGGTTTGGATCACAGGGCGCAGAGGTGCCCCACCAATGCCACCACCTATCACGATCAGGTTCTTACCCTTGAAATCCTCCATGGGAAAACCGTTTCCCAACGGTCCGCGCACCCCCACCATATCACCGACGCCCAGCTCGTGCAAATCAGTGGTCACACTGCCCAGACGATTGATGGCGAAATCAAGGGTGGCGGATCCATCTTGCGGAATGTTGGCGATTCCAAAAGGTGCTTCACCCACACCAAACGCAGATACAAAGGCAAATTGGCCGGGCTTAGTATCCCGAAAGGCTTCACCGCCACCATTGAGCATCTCCACCCTGAAAAGCTTGATCTCAGTGGCGATATCCTTGACCTCAACCAGCTTCCCCAGGTAAGGCATCATGGGGTTCGATTGCGTATTTTCCGTCATAGATCACCTCCTGCCCACATACCCTAAAACCTCGGTAATATCCACGTTTACCGGGCAGGCATCGATGCATCGCCCACACCCTGTACAGGAGACAGGTCCGTAGTGTAGGGGAAAATAATAAAACTTACAATAAAAGCGATTACGCAAGCGCTGGTTTTTCATGAAGCGTGGGTTATGACCACCAGCCACACGCCGGTAGGGAATGCCATTACACGAATCCCAGCAGCGGATGCGCTCAGATTGGTCCTCGCCATTTTTACCCGGCAGGACTTCATCACGTACATCAAAACACCGGCAGCTTGGGCACACATAGGCACAGATCCGGCAGCTTAAGCATCGTTCGGCCATCTCTGCCCAAAAATCGTCATTGAACTTAGCCGGCCATACTTCCTTCGGAGGGATCTTTAATTCGTGCTTGCGTTCATGCAGCGGGTGGGGGCGTATTTCTGATAGCCCATCGAATACTGGGAAGCGCTTGCTGATTTTTTCGCCCTTCGCGGTCAGGATTTCTGCCACATAACCTCCACCGGTTGGAGTTAGCATAATATCCATGCCTGTCGGGTCATCTGGTGCACCCCCCACACTGGTGCAAAAGCAGCTTGGACCCAGTGATTCGCATGCCAGTCCGATCAGAGTGGTATTTTCCCTGCGCAGCTTGTAATAAGGGTCCACCGGCTCGTTATCGATAAACAATGCATCCAGGGTGAGCAATCCTCGTGCGTCACATGGACGGGCACCGAAAATGACCGTATTTCCTTCAGGAAGGGTTTCAGTAAGGGTTACCTGCCCGGCAAGCTTCTCGATCAGCATCAAGCGCTCGGTCTGGGGGAAGAAAAATTCCTTGATGGACATAAATGAGCGTACAAAATCCCAGGCCACTTCATGTGTATCCTGCACGGGGCGGTAGAGGATGTTCCCGGCAATATCGAGGGGTGCAATCAGGGTCTGTTCCTGGGCCAGCTTATCCAGCCAGGTTGCCACTTCCTGACGAGTAAGGTAATTCATGGGAGGTTCTCCTCTCCATTCAAGATTGTAACAAAGGGTGGCGGCACCGCTGCCATCCCCGCCTTGTAGCCAAAGAGGTTTTCCATTTCCTGTGCCATTTTTCGGTGGATCAGGCTGAGAGGTATGTCCATCGGGCACACTCTCTCGCATTCATTGCAGCCCACGCAGCGACCCGCCAGGTGGTAGGCCCTTCCCAGGTGATAGGCTCGTTTCTCATCCACATCAATTCCCATTCCAACCCACAGTGAATCATCGCGCTCATACAAGCAGATGGGGCAATCACACATTGGGCATACCTGGCGGCATGCATAGCAACGGATGCAGCGGTCGAACTGGCTGAGCCAAAAGTTCATTCTTTCGGCCGCTGTCAGAGCCTCAAGGCGGTCAATCCCCGGGTAGATATGTTCGGGCGGGATTTCCCGCAACGTGGCCTCGGGTTCTCCAATCAAAGTGTCATAAATCACCGGTGTGCGCACACTACAGGCGGCACAGCGTGTCTGGATGGGCCCGCTTTTTTCATCATTGAAACCGGCGCCCTGCCTGATGCCGTCACAGGCCATGCCGATTACGTATACCTGCTCGCGCAGGAAGCGGTTTTCAGCCAGCAGTACATTTATAGCCCGGCTGTCGCATGGTTTAACCACCACGGCGGCCTTGGGGAGCTTATCTGGTTGTTTTTTCTTGCCGCCATCCGTACCCCAACCCAATTTCTTGCTCAGGTAGGCAGTTAGATTATGGGTACAGTCCTGGTTCCATACCAAACGATCAACATCTTCCACCTGGTGGATAAATGCCGGTCGGGTACGGCCTCTGGGCCCCATTTCGTAACCGATCACGTTTTCCACCTGTTTATTTGCCAGCAAGTCACGGGCGACTACCCGTAGGGCTTCGGTTTGCTGCTCATGGAGTTTTGTATGATAAACCGCGTGCTTGGGTTGCTCATCGCTAAATGCTGAATAACGGTGGCTGATTGGCTCGCGTTCCCAAACGAAGTGTGCCTTTCGGTCAGCAACTTTCCAGTGGATGGGTCCCAGGGCTCTTACCGTCTCGGTGAATTCGGTGGCAATGCGTGAGTACCGCTCGCCTTCGGAGGCTGAAACCCAGTCCAGCCTGATCCGCTCGGGTTCCAACCCTGCATATGCCATCAATGCCTGTAATACGGGAATGCGCTTGGCAGCACGATGGTTGCCGCTGTTGTAATGGCATTCACCGATGTGGCAGCCCAGCACCAGCACACCATCGGCACCTTGCTCGAAGGTGCGCATGATGATCTCTGGTGATACCCTGCCCGAGCAGGGAACGCGTATATCCCGGATATTCGCCGGTGATTTCATGCGGGCAATGCCAGCAGTGTCTGCGCCGGTGTAGCTGCACCAGGTGCATAGATAAGCGATTATTTTTGGTTCAAATGGCATGCCACCACCTCCTAGGGATTCAAGCTTCCCGGGATAACCGGTTTAGCTGCCAATGCACCGATCATCTCGTTGACGATTTCCTGGTCATTAAAATGGATAAGG
>CAYLPS010000139.1:0-7372 GCA_964385625.1 uncultured Anaerolineaceae bacterium
CTAGTTTGCATGTTTGTTTTGGATATTTACGTAAACAGAATGGATATCAACATAGGGATTTGAGTGAAAAAAATGCGTGATGGAGAGTTCTACATCACGCCTTATTCGTTAATCACAAAAGCATTTGACCAGCGAAAAATCGTCAGACTAGGAGAGAATTATGGCACCTAACCTGCCAAACAAGTCCTACGCCCGCATCAACATCGATTTGCAGCTTCCGGACTTGATAGAAGTTCAGCTTGAATCCTTCCAGCGGCTAAAAACAGAAGGGTTGGCTGATCTCTTCCACGAGATATCACCCATAGAATCATATAACAAAGGGATGAAGTTATACTTCCCATCCCGCACCAAGGAATCACAGGAATGGGGCCTCACCTACTGGTTCGACCCCCCCAAGCACACGCTCGATGAGTGCGTGGAGCGTGACCTGACCTATGCCAGCCCCTTGTATGTGATGGTGCTGCTGGCAGGGCCCGAAGTCCAGAACCCCATCAAGCAGCCCATCTTCCTGGGCGATTTTCCCGAGATGACCGAGAAAGGTACTTTCATTGTTAACGGCACCGAGCGCGTGGTGGTCTCACAGCTCATCCGCTCTCCAGGCGTGTACTTCGAAGCACCCGTCGACCGTTCCACCGGGCGCAGGCTGGCAATCGCCAAGCTGATCCCTGATCGCGGCGCCTGGATGGAGTTCGAAACCCGCAAGAGCGATTACCTCACCTTGCGCTTCAACCGTAAACGCACCGTGCCAATCACCATTTTCCTGCGCGCCCTGGCCGCTGTTAATGATAACCTGCCCGATTCACCCCTAAACACCGGCACCGATGAAGAACTGTTATCCCTCTTCCAGGATGTGGACAATAATCCCGACCGCATGTTCATCGCCTCCTCGTTTGCCCAGGAACCTCCCTGGGACATCTCCAATAACCAGACCATCGCCGAGGCCGCCTTGCTGGAGTTCTTCAAGCGCATGCGACCCGGAGACCCTGCTACCCTCGATAACGCCCGTGGTTTCCTCCAGGAGCAGCTGTTCGACCAGCGCCATTATGACCTGGAGCGTGTGGGCCGCTATAAGCTGAACCAGAAGCTGGATTTGCAAGACCGTGTACCCATCACCCACCGCATGATCACCAAATGGGATATCGTGCGCCTGGTGCGCCGCATGATCATGATCAACAACGGCACCCAGGAACCCGACGACATCGACCACCTGGGCAACCGGCGGGTCAAGACGGTGGGCGAACTGATCCAGAACAAGCTGCGCATCGGATTGCGCCGCATGGAGCGGGTGATCAAGGAACGCATGTCGATCCGCGATCAAGACCAGCTGACCCCCATCACGCTGATCAATATCCGCCCCGTGGTGGCTGCACTGCGCGAGTTCTTCGGCTCGAGCCAGCTGTCACAATTCATGGACCAGACCAACCCGCTGGCCGAGCTGCGCCACAAGCGCACCCTGTCTGCCCTCGGGCCGGGTGGCTTGCGCCGTGAGCGAGCCGGTTTCGATGTGCGCGACGTGCACCACTCGCACTATGGCCGCATCTGCCCCATCGAGACCCCTGAAGGCCCGAACATCGGCCTGATCGGCCGCCTGGCTTCGTTTGCACATGTGAATGAATATGGCTTCATCGAAACCCCCTACCGACGGGTGAGGAAAACCCTCTCCCCCAAGGATAAGCGCCTGGTAGGTCGCATGCTGCGCGAAGATATTAAAAACCCCGATACCGGCAAGCTGGTTGCTAAAGCCAGCGAGCGCGTGACCCTCGACATGGCGGATAAGATCAGGAAGCTCGATCTGAAAGAGGTCCTGGTTGTACCCTTCGTGACTGAAGACACCGAATACCTGTCGGCGGATGTTGAAGACCGTTTCATCATTGCCCAGGCGAACACACCGCTCAACGAGTACAACGAGTTCATGCTCAACAGCGTTTCCTCCCGCCACTATGCAGATTTTATTTTTGCCCCTCGCGACACCATTGACTACATGGACGTCGCCCCGCATCAAATCGTGGGCATCAGCGCAGCGTTGATCCCCTTCCTCGAGCACGATGATGCCAACCGTGCCCTGATGGGCTCCAACATGCAGACTCAGGCTGTGCCATTGCTGAACCCGGATATTCCCTCGGTGTCGACCGGCATGGAATACCACGCCGCCATGGACTCGGGCCAGGTGGTGATCGCCGAAGAGGATGGTGAAGTGACCTCGGTGACCGGCAATAGGATCGTGATTCACACCCCCGATGGTGATCACAACTACCAGCTGCGCAAGTACCAGCGCTCCAACCAGTCCACCTGCATCGACCAGCGTCCTGCGGTGGTTAAGGGTCAGCGCATCCACAAGGGAGAAGTGATTGCCGATTCATCGTCCACAGAAAATGGCGAGCTGGCATTGGGGCAGAACGTGGTGGTGGCTTTCCTTTCATGGGAAGGCGCCAACTTCGAGGATGCCATCGTGATCTCAAAGCGCCTGGTGGAGGAAGACCGCTTCACTTCGGTGCATATCGAGAAATACGAAGTGGAATCGCGGGATACCCGCCTTGGCCCTGAAGAAATCACGCGTGACATTCCCAACGTCGGGGAAGATGCCATCAAGGATCTGGATGAAACCGGTATTATCCGCATCGGTGCCGAGGTGGGGCCTA
Organism: uncultured Anaerolineaceae bacterium; assembly: GCA_964385625.1. GTDB lineage: Bacteria > Chloroflexota > Anaerolineae > Anaerolineales > UBA4823 > FEB-25. Next base: position 2,640 of record CAYLPS010000139.1, read on the forward strand.
ACGACATCCTGGTGGGTAAAATCTCACCCAAGGGTGAGAAAGAGCTCACACCCGAAGAGCGCCTGTTACGCGCAATTTTCGGCGAGAAATCCCGCGATGTGAAAGACACCTCCTTGCGCATGCCCCACGGTGAGCGTGGCAAAGTGGTGGATGTAAAAGTTTTCACCCGTGAAGACAACACAGACCTGGCAGCCGGCGTGGACATGATGGTACGCGTCTCGGTTGCCCAGCGCCGCAAGATCACCGCCGGTGACAAGATGGCCGGCCGGCACGGCAACAAGGGTGTGGTGTCTCGCGTGGTCGCCGAAGAAGATATGCCTTTCCTCGAGGATGGCACCCCAGTTGACATTATCTTGAACCCAACCGGTGTGCCCGGGCGTATGAACCTGGGACAGGTGCTCGAAACTCACCTTGGCTGGGCAGCCAGCCGCCTGGGTTTCCGCGCCATCACCCCGGTGTTCGATGGAGCTACCGAATATGAGATAGACGCTGAGCTGGCCCGCGCCTGGCTGATTGACCAGGCCTGGAAAGAAGCCGGCAGCAAGGCCTGGGAGCTGCTAAACCAGACCGAGCATGACCCCTCCCAATACGAGGATGATAATGAAGTCCGCAACATATACCTGGAAGATTGGCTGGGAGACCTGGGTTATGACGTCTCGATGTTCAAATCGGATTACTACTATGCCCGCCGGTCGGTGCTGCGTGAATGGCTGCGGGTGTATGGGTACGAACCCGACATGGTGATCACCCCCGAGGGCATCCAGGTGGACGCCGAGCAGCAAGAAAAGATGAATAACTATGCCATCAACACCTGCCTGCGTCAATGGCTCGACCTGCAAGGGGTCGATATCTCGAAAATCAAGGACGATGAGCTGGCCGGAGAAGCTGAAAAGCAATCTCTGGTCAATGGCATACCCGTTCCCACCCTGGGCAAGCAGATTGTTCGTGACGGCAAGACCGGTGAGCCCTATGATCGGCCCGTCACTGTTGGGGTGATGACCATGCTGAAGCTCCACCACCTGGTGGAAGACAAGGTGCATGCCCGTTCAACCGGTCCGTATAGCCTGGTATCACAGCAGCCGTTGGGCGGTAAAGCCCAATTTGGTGGCCAGCGTTTCGGCGAGATGGAAGTGTGGGCGCTCGAGGCTTATGGCGCAGCTTACACCCTGCAGGAAATGCTCACCGTAAAATCGGATGATGTCCAGGGGCGTGTCAAGACCTACGAGGCAATCGTCAAGGGTGAAGCCATCGAAGAGCCCAGCATCCCGGCCTCTTTCCGTGTGTTGGTAAAAGAGCTGCAAAGCCTGGGGCTGGCAGTTGAGGCGGTGACCGATGCAGGTGAGGTGATCAAATTTGGCAAGGATGAGGAACGCTCGCGCCCACCCAAACTGCAGACGGGTCTTCTGGACCTTGACGCACATCTCTAAAATCCTTGACGCTCGTCTGAGCGCATGGTAAAATCGCTCCTCGTCGTCTTTAACATACGAAGGTAGGATTGCTACCCGAATCGTATACCAATGCAAGTAAGGCGAGGCCATCGATGGTGTTGATGGCCTCCCTTAATGGAAGTATCAGAAACATCGTTCAAATGCTCGGAGGCGAAGGTGCCAACAACTAATCAGCTCGTCCGTAGAGGGCGTAAAACCAAAAAAGAAAAGAGCAAGGCTCCAGCTTTGCTGTATACCCTCAACCTGTACAACCAAAACCGGGTCCGCCAGAGCAAAGGCTCCCCTCAAAAGCGAGGCGTTTGCACGGTGGTCAAGACCATGACCCCCAAAAAGCCCAATTCAGCACTACGCAAGATTGCCCGTGTGCGCTTGACCAACGGTATCGAGGTGACTGCTTACATCCCTGGTGAAGGGCATGCATTGCAGGAGCACTCCGTGGTGCTTGTGCGCGGTGGCCGTGTCAAAGATCTGCCGGGTGTGCGATATCACATCGTGCGTGGCTCATTGGACACCGGTGGAGTGAATGACCGCAAGCAAGGCCGTTCTAAATACGGCTCCAAGCGTCCAAAAGAATAATTCCCCGGAGTAATGGCATGTCTCGACGTAATAAACCTGAAAAACGTGAAATCCCTGGCGACGTGCGCTATAACAATGAGCACGTGCAAAACTTCATTAACCGCGTGGTCCGTAGGGGCAAGAAAAGCGTTGCCACCAGCCTCGTCTATGATGCATTCGACCTGGTCGAAGAGCGCACAAAACGTAACGCGCTGGAGATTTTCGAATTAGCCATTAAAAATGTCTCCCCAATCCTGGAAGTGAAACCACGCCGTGTGGGCGGCGCCACCTACCAGATTCCTATGGAGGTACCTCCCACTCGTCGCTTCGCCCTGGCTTCCCGCTGGATCCTGCAAGGCGCGAATGCCCGCTCTGGGAAGTCTTTCGCCGAAAAGCTAGCCGGCGAGCTGATGGACGCTGCTAATAACACCGGTTCTGCGATACGTAAGCGTGAGGATACGCATAAGATGGCTGAAGCCAATCGTGCCTTCTCGCATTACCGGGCCTAAGCGAAAATACATTCTTTGAGTATTGATAGTGGAAGTAGGTTTCTTGTATGGCCCGCCGGTATCCTCTAAACATGTATCGCAATATAGGCATTATCGCCCATATTGATGCGGGTAAAACCACTACCACAGAACGCATCCTTTTCTACACCGGCAAAACCCATCGCCTCGGATCGGTCGACGAAGGAACCACCGTCACCGATTGGATGGAGCAGGAACGCGAAAGAGGTATCACTATCGTTTCTGCGGCAGTGTCGGCTGAGTGGAAAGGCTACCCAATAAATATCATCGACACTCCCGGTCACATCGACTTCACCGCCGAGGTACAGCGTTCTTTACGCGTGCTGGATGGAGGCATCGTGGTTTTCGACGCTGTCCAGGGTGTGGAGCCGCAGAGTGAGACCGTGTGGCGCCAGGCTGATCGCTACCAGGTGCCTCGCATTTGCTTCGTGAACAAGATGGACCGCATTGGCGCGTCCTTCGAACGATCCATCGAGACCATGAAGGTCCGCCTGGGAGCCAATGTGGCTGCCATGCAGGTGCCCGTAGGAAATGAAGCTGACTTTCACGGGGTGGTTGACCTGATCAAACAGAAAGCCATCCTGTGGGATGATACTCTCGGCACCGAAGCCTTCGAAACAGAGGTACCTGCAGAGCTTGCCGGATATGTGCGCGAGATGCGCGCCCACCTTCTGGAGCAAATTGCCGAGACCGATGATAGCCTCACCATGCGCTACCTGGAAGGCGATGAGATTTCGGTTGATGAGTTGAAAGCCGCCCTGCGGAAAGCCACCATCGCCGGCTTGATTACCCCGGTCTTTTGCGGCAGTGCGCTGAGGAATAAGGGAGTTCAATCCTTGTTGGATGGGGTGATCGATTACCTGCCTTCACCGGCAGATCTCCCCCCGGTAAAAGGCATCCATCCTCATACCGGTCATGAAGTGACCCGCCCTGCTGAAGATGATGCCCCCCTGAGCGCTTTGGTCTTTAAAATCGTCTCAGACCCCTATGTGGGCCGTCTGGCATATATCAGGGTGTATTCCGGCAAGATCAGCCAGGGCTCGATGGTGTTCAACCCGGTCAAGAACCGGCGTGAACGGGCTGGACGGTTGTTACGCATGTACGCCGACCGGCGTGAGGATATCGATGAGATCTTCGCCGGTGATATCGGGGCGGTGCTGGGCTTGAAAGAATCATTCACCGGTGACACGCTGTGCGAAGCTTCTAACCAGATCGTGCTGGAAAACATCTCTTTTCCCGAACCGGTCATCTCAGTAGCCATCGAACCCCGCACGGTTGCAGACCAGGAAAAGATGGCTGAAGTCTTGCATAAGCTGTCTGATGAAGACCCTACTTTCAGGGTGCGCGTGGATGACGAGACCGGGCAGACCATCATCTCTGGCATGGGCGAGTTACACCTGGAGATTCTCATCGACCGCATGCTGCGCGAGTTTCACGTACAAGCCCGGGTAGGCAAACCCCAGGTGGCGTACCGTGAAACGATCACCCAGGCGGTCCCTCGGGCCGAATATCGCTACGTAAAACAAACCGGCGGCCATGGCCAATATGGGCATGTGGTATTTTCACTGGAGCCCGGTGAGCCTGGAAGTGGCATTATTTACGAGAATGCGATCTCAGGCGGGGTGATCCCCAAGGAGTTCCTCCCGGCAATTGAGAAAGGTGCGCGGGAGGCAGCCGAATCAGGCGTGCTGGCCGGGTACCCGGTGGTGGATGTCAAGATCAGGCTGTTGGATGGATCATTTCACGAGGTGGATTCGAGCGATATGGCCTTCATGATGGCAGCTTCCATGGCTTTCAAAGAAGGTATCCACAAAGGAGAACCCGTCCTGCAGGAACCTATCATGAAAGTGGAGGTGATCGTGCCGGATGAATTTCTTGGTGAGATCATGGGGCAGCTGAATGCCCGCCGTGGCAACATCATCGGCACAGAAATTCGCCCCGGTAAAACCCAGATGGTGACTGCCATGATCCCACTGGCTGAAATGTTCGGCTATGCCACCGATTTACGGTCGGCTACCCAGGGACGTGGTGTTTTCAGCATGGAATTCGACCATTATGCCCAGGTTTCTCAGAATGTGGCAAGGACGATACTGGCATGATCGGCATCATATCAACATCATTGTTGTGTAATTATTAAGGAGAGCATCTATGGCAAAGCAAAAATATCAGCGGACCAAACCGCACATGAACGTTGGGACGATGG
>CAYLPS010000140.1:0-7372 GCA_964385625.1 uncultured Anaerolineaceae bacterium
CCTATCACAGCAGTACTATTGACAGTTTATTGAGTCCGTGTATGGTCGCTAGTTTTAAAATTAGATGTAGAATTAATAATAATACATTCGGTTTATTTTGGGCCATCGAGAAAGGACATAAACCATGAAACGCAGGATTTCCATTTTCATCACAGTAGTTGCGTTATTTGTTATCATATTTCCAGCTTCATTTGCGAGTGCTTCTTCGCAATTAACACCATATTTTTATATCACCGAGGTGGTGACAGATAAAACCGTCACCATCAAGACTTATAATTTCCCCGCTGATGACTCATTTCAGGTCACCATGGGGGCATATGGAACATTAGGCATCGGGGGAGTCGTCGTCGGTACCACAGATAGTGGCAGTGGAGGTACATTCACAGCCACCTATGATATCCCGTCCTCACTGGCCGGTTCATTGAGGATAGCCATACGGCTGCAAAGCCCCACCAGCGGTTACTTTGCTTATAATTGGTTCTGGAATAATACTACCACAGTACCTTCCACAACGCCCATCCCAGGGTATAGTGGCTTCCCCACATTTTCGATCATTGGTGTGGTTAAGAATGAGTCAGTCACAATACTGACCCATAATATGCCCCCTGACGATACCTTTTCTGTGACGATGGGAAAGTATGGCACGCGTGGTGTTGGCGGAATTGCCGTTGGAACCACCGAATCGGGTGAGGGTGGCTCTTTCGAGGTCACCTACTCAATCCCATCCGACCTAGCAGACATGGAGCGTATTGCCATCCGCCTGCAAAGCCCCACCACTGGGTACTTTGCCTACAACTGGTTCTGGAATTTTACCGCCACGGTGACGCCAACAGTTTCACCAACATCCACCGCAACTCCAACAACCACACCTACCACCACACCCACACCTACCACCACACCCACGCCTACACCAACCCCAACTGCCACCCCAACACCATCCGGATACCAGGGTTTTCCAACCTTTAGCATTTCTGCAGTAGTAAAGGATGAGACGGTAACCATCGCTGGCGTAAACTTTCCCCCCGATGATACTTTCTCCGTTCTGATGGGTAAATATGGCACCTATGGCATCGGGGGAACTGTGGTGGGCACCACCGACACAGGAGCAGGGGGTGCGTTAACTGCCACTTATTCGATCCCTGACTCCTTGGCAGGCCAAACCCGCATCGCCATCCGGTTGCAGAGCCCCACCAGTGGTTACTTCGCCTATAACTGGTTTTGGAATACAACTGCCAACGTGCCATAATCATAGCTTGTTTACAAGAACACTAAGACCATGCCCATGGAGAACATCCATGGGCATGGTCTCGATATTTATATAAGGTTTAGCTTATATACATTAACCCGGTTTCCGATATATCACGGCGAGAGTCATATCATCTGATAAATCCACGCCCTTGATAAATTCATTCACCGATTGTTCAATTTGTGTCACCAGGCCTTTGGATGATATAAACTCGTAATCTTCCAGAATTTGATACAACCTGTCTACACCGAACATTTCCTCGCTGGCAGAGAATGCCTCAGTGACGCCATCCGTATATAGTAATAGCCAATCCCCAGACTGCAAAGAGACCTCACGTTCATCAACCAGGATATCCTCAAATATGCCCAGGGCGATGCTTGTGCGAGTAAGCTCTTCCTTTCCGGAACCATCTATATGCCTGACTATGGGGGGGTTATGACCCGCATTTGCATAAACGACATCCCCTGAGGAAAGTGTGATTACCGCGTAGAAAACTGTCACGAACATACCATGTTTTGCATCCGGGATAAGTAATGTATTCACCTGTTTCAGCACTTCTGAAGGTGAAAATTCCCCTTTCGCTGCAGCCCTGATAAGCGTACGTATCAAGGTCATGAAAAGTGCTGCCGGCATGCCTTTATCTGCCACATCAGCCATGACAAACCCTATGTGTTCGTCATCAATTTGCAGGATATCGTAAAAATCTCCACCCACCTGTCGTGCCGGCTGCCAGCTCGCAGCGATATCCCAGGCCGGAAAATCTGGCAGCTTTTCAGGAAGAAAGGTTGTCTGTATCTCCCTGGCCAGCTGAAGCTCCCTCTCCATCGTTTCACTTTTTACCGCTTCTTGCTGTAAAAGCTCATTTTTGATGGCTATCGCAGCTTGCTGTGAGATGCCCCTGACGATTTCAATGCGCTTCTCGCGTATATGAAGCGAGGGTGAACCTTTTATTGGGTCCTCTTCTTCAACGAGCATCACTCCCAGCAACTCACCCTTTATCGATAAAGGAAATCCAACCAGCAGACGCTCGTGGTTGATCAGTGATTGGGCATCAAGCGTTATGGAGGCTTCTCCATCTGGATCACTTGAGTTGCCCGCAACCACATAGGAATCATTACTGGTGATTACATTCCAGATCAGTGGAGAATCATCCCTGCCAAGCGGATGATACATGATTTGGTTTTGCTTCAGTATAGCCTCAATGAAAGGGAATTTGCTGGCGTTAAACACCTGCCCGACATTACCGATATCAGTTTTTGAAATCCCAAACGATTCTGATTGCTGAAATACTTGGGCCTTGTTATCCCATAAATAAACGATACATCTCTTTACTCCAACCAGGATAGGGGTGATTCTGACGATCGAAGCTAAAATCTCATCAAGCTGCGTAAGGCTCACGATAGCCTGTGCCACCTGTAATAGAGCAACTGAGATATAAGCTTCTTCTTCCTGAGACTTGATTAACTGGAGGTTCTCAAGCGTTATCGCTGTTTGCCTGGCAGCACCCTGGATCAACGTATATTTCTCATCCCAAATATCTTGAGAAGAATCTTTTTTCAGGGTTGAATTGGTGAAATCGACCAGGATCGCACCATCAAGCCCACCTTGACCAATCATGGGAAATAAAATGAGCAGGTCACGGTCAAAATCACGGTCAGCGAATAGCTGAGATACCATGTCATCGGGCAATAGCTTATCATCTAAAATAACAGGTAGATTAGTCTTTATTAATTGATCAAATGCAAGCACCGATCCTGGATAAATATTCCAGGAATTTAGCTGACTACTCAGTTCGGTATTGAAGCCACTAGAAGCTTGAGGGAAAAAAGCCTCTAACGATTGGTCCCACAGGTAAAGTTGGCAGGCATCCACATCGAATAACCCAGGAAGGATATCAGCAACTGTCTGCAGTAAATCATCAAGATTATCCACAGATTGGATGGCTTCTGAGAGCTGGAGCAAAACCGTAGCAATCCAGGCCTGGTTATGGGCGGCGCCATACAACCTGGTATTTTCGATGAGTATGGCAGCATATTTAGAGATTACATCGATTAAGAATTGAGTGTCGCTACCATATTGTTCACTTAAGTGATTCGCTAGGATTATGACACCCACCGCTTGACCATCAAGCAGTAAGGGTGCGCCAATTGCAGAATATCCATCCTTAAACCCCAACATTATTCCAAGCGGCTCAAACCCAGGGGAATCATTTTTTACTAATGCGATTTTTGATTCCAGGATTTCATCCATCCAGCGGTATTGGGCAATCGATACCTCCGTAGCGCTGGCATTTTGATCAATTGGATCGTTTAAAGCATCAATGTATGGATCTTGATGAGGCTTTATCTCTTTCAATGTGCTTTCGTTGAACCATGTAGCGCCGAGATGCAAGGAGGGTATAGACTGCTCCACTCCGATTGAACCGGATGAATGTTCAACCAGCCAGATCGCCGCGGCATCGCATGGAATGATCTCTTCTACTTGATTCAATAATTTTTGTAACAGGCTCTCGATGGTGAGCTCTGGCGAGATAGCTCCAAATACACGTTGCAAGTCATCGAAGGTCGATCTTCTCGCCTGTTCAAAGTAGTACAGCTCAGCATTTCTAATTGCCAGGCATATATTTTGAGCCAAGAGTTGAAAACCTAAAAGCGTTTCAGGCCCAAATGAATCAACAGATTCACTGCCTAGAACCAGGATTCCGGTTAGCATTTCCCCATTAATCAAGGGAAAAACAGCCTCCGAAGCAACATTTCTCTCCCGTGGCGATCGATCAAAACGCTCATCAATTGCATAGTTATTGATGATTAACGGCTCCAGATTGGAGATTGACCAGGAAACCGGGTCTGTCTCATCGGGGGAGGGTTGCCATGGTTCGATTTTGATGCCTTCTTCTGAGATTTGAATCATTCGAAAAGTGTGATTTGCCCCTGCTCTCGGAATGACCAGTGTTGCTTTCGGGAAACCAAACTTCAAGCGGATCAGTGAAAGGATGCTATTTGCTTGGCTTTCTCTATCCAGGTTAGATAGTATGGACCTGCTGATGTCTTCAATGGCAGTGAGATTTGCGATCTTCCTTCGCAGGTATTCATGCTGCGATAGATGACCCAACAAATAAATGGCATGAGACATTTGAGAGATCAAGTCTGAATGGAAATCAGGATTCTGACCTGATGAATCCGATGTGGCGGGCTGTTTTAGCTCGATCACCCCAAGGAATTGCTCTCTGTTGGTTAGGGGTATCGCCACAGCCATTGTTTCGCCTGTGCCCCGAGATCCATGAACCACCCTTTTTTCTTGCCATGCCTGCTCCATAACAGGAGTTAACTTACTCACCAGCACAGGATGTGACAGGTCGGCGTTTTTAAGCAATCCCAAGCAGGCGGCATCCAGCCATATGCACGGCGAACAGGCATATTTTTCTTCGAATACATGGCTCATGAAATCCAGTAAATTTATAATGTGATATTGGGAAGATAAGATTCCATCCAGCTCTAACAGTTCCTGCCACCTGCGAGGACCGGTGTCGTAATCAGAAGGCAGCGATGGCTGAATCGACATTTTTATAGAATTTGAATAGAGGCAAGAAACCTGTCAACTCTAAAGTTTCGTACACTCGTTGAGGAATATTCAACAATAAGACTTCCCCCTGGTGCATTTTTTTACATGTCTTCTGTAGATCGATCAATACCCGTAATCCAGCACTGGATACATAGCTCACACCACTCAGGTCCAGGATGAATTTAAACTGATTATTCCTGGTTAATTCTGAGAGCATTTCCGATAGAGATGGAGCGGTATAACTGTCTATCCGGCCCTTAATGATCACCAAATCGCAATTTTCTAGAGATTTTACGGTTGTCTCCATGACCGGATATCCTCACCCATGCATAACATTGGTTAACTGCGCGATAAAATTATACCATTAGGGAATATAATATATTGGTATTCCTCGGTTATCCATCAATGATCCAGGATAAGAACCTCATGGACGATGTTAAATCCCTTTCGGTAGTCATACCTGTTTTCAATGAAGAGCAAAATATATCTCCGTTATTTATGGAGCTGAACGAGGTTTTAAGAAACACCAACCTTGCTTACGAAGTCATTTACATCGATGATGGGAGCACCGATCACAGCTTTCAAACCCTTTGTTCGCTGAAAGCGTCTTATAACTGTGTAAAAATCATCCAATTCCGCCGTAATTTTGGCCAGACAGCTGCTTTTGCTGCCGGGTTTGATTACGCCCAGGGCGATCTGATTCTAACAATGGATGCGGATGGACAGAACGACCCGCGTGACATCCCAGGCTTATTATCCACGATGGTGTCAGGTGATTATGATTTTGTATCTGGTTGGCGAGTTGACCGTAAAGAGCCTATCATACGCCGGGTTATTTCGCGGATCGCCAACCTGATTATCAGCCGCAGCACCCACCTGGTGATCCACGATCGCGGCTGCTCCCTGAAGCTATTCAAGCGCGATATTGTAAAAAACCTGCGCCTCTATGGGCAGCTGCACCGATTTCTTCCAGAGCTTGCCAGTGCAATTGGTGTTAAGATTGCTGAAGTTGCCGTAAATGACCGTAGCAGGCGATCTGGCAAATCAAAATATGGCTCAATCACCCGCACGCCACGTGTTGTCCTGGACCTGATCACAGTGACCTATTTATTAACTTTTTTCACCAGCCCCATGCGTCTATTTGGTTCACTGGCTATTTGTAGCAGCTTTTCCGGCTTTATCATTGCAGGCATCCTGGCAGGCACAAAAATCTACCAGGGAATCACCGGTGGTTGGAACGCTTTCCAGGCATACCAGATTGGAAATCGCCCATTACTATTACTTGCCATATTATTAATCGTCATCGGAGTACAGCTGCTCATGATGGGCTTCTTAGGTGAAATGATCATGCGCATTTATTATGAATCGCGCGATAAGCCTACGTATTTCATCAAGCAGGTCCTTGAATAATAGGCACTGATAGATTAATCTGTTTTTTTCTGCTCGAATATATCCCAGTACCCTTTATCGAGCTCATCATCCGATAGATGTGCATACCGCTGTGTAACGGCAATATTTTTATGTCGGGCTAATTCCTGCGCAAGTTTGAGATTCCCTGATGACCTCAACACCACAGTAACGAAATAATGCCGGAATGAATGAGGGGTAATCGTCCCTGCAGCCTGATCTCCCAAAGCTTCACGCACTCTTTGAGTCACGATATTTCTCCCGGTAGTGGTGGTAATGGGTTTGATTTTCTTGCCAGCACCGCGATCGTGCCGGGCAAAGATGGGGAGGGAACTCAGCGTACGCCCCGAGGCTCCATCGAGGCTGGCGCGCAAGGTGAGGTAATCCTTAATTGCTGATAGGCAACGTCTCGAAAAACGTACCACTGCTTGCTGGTTGCCTTTACCAATGATCAATGCTCGCCCTTCATTCCAATCCACATCACCTCGCCGCAAATTACAGGCTTCGTGCACCCGCAAGCCGGTATCCGCCAGGGTGACAAGGAAAGCGCGGTCACGATAGTTAATGAGCTGCTCCACCATATCTTGATCGGTATTATCTGCAATATATTTTGCATATTTTAATATTTTTTCAATATCATTATAGGGAAATTGTGGCAACCGCTGGCCTGGTTTCCTTGCACGTTGGCGGATCAATAGCCGTACACGTGGAAGGTTAATTTCGCATAGTCGTTCTGCTGAAAGATATTCACAGAATCCCGTCAGGGCTGTCAGGTATAGCCGCTCTGTGGTGGGAGAATACGCTTTTAATGACGCGATGAACCAGGTCACGGCGTCTTCCGGTAATGATGCGATGGGTGTAGCACCGGGCGGCAGCTTGTGGTCTTCCAGCATTATCTCGAATGCATTCATCGCATTTCGGTAAGTGCGGCCGGTATTTGCGCTGCGCGCGGAGGAAACGGTGTTAATATATTGAGTGATTACCGCGCTGATGGATGATCGTTTATTCATGACATTTTTTCTCGTGAATTCTTGTTTATGATAATAATACTTATCGAAAGCATAAAGATAATAATCGATAATTCGAGGCTTGTCAATCTCCCCCACCACCAAATTCACGATTTCTTCTGATCACACATAAATTTCGAGAAAAATATAT
>CAYLPS010000141.1:0-7351 GCA_964385625.1 uncultured Anaerolineaceae bacterium
TGCTGAAAAACTACTTCCTCTCCACCACCGTCAGTTTAGATGGCTTCGACAGGTTCACCACCAGCCACAGCAGGCATAGCAAAATACCCACCACGGCAATCGCCAGCACGTAATACGCCCCAAATAAGTCAATGTAGTACTGGATGTTGTACACGATCAGCAGTGGCGTGCCGGTCTGGAAGTACGGCAGCTTGCTCAGCAGGTTTACCCCGCCCGTCAGGCCCCACCCAGCTATCGCCACGATCAGCGCCACCAGCAGCGGCCAGCCCACTCGGCTCACACCGCTCACCGTGCTTGTTTTGGTCGTAAAGCCTGCGCCCAGGCGCAGCTTGATGGCCGCCAGGGCTTCGTCGCGCGTCTGCCTGTCCTTGAACACCAGCGGGTGGGTCACCCTCTTGCCGTTCTCCTGGTACTCGATGTCCAGGTTGGCCCGCGTGGGCACGGCGCTCAGCCTCTGGATGCTGTCAAGCTTGATCACCCCCGCCTCTTTACCCAGCAGGTCGCGCACCATCTTATTTTCGCTGAACAGCCCGGTGATGTGCGGAACATCGCTGGCTGCCGGGTTAGCGAAGATGATCGAGGTGAAGCCAAGGATCACCATACGGTCGATCTTTGCCCGTGGGTTGTCCCATAAGAAAGACGCCGGCTCGCTGCTGGTTTCCAGCGTGCTTTTTTGGGGGGCAAAGGCTCCTAAGCCCCACTCGCTTTCCGCGCTCACCTCAAATTCCTGCTCGCCGGGTTGCAGCAGGGTTTCGCCTGGCTGCTGGCTCGCTCCCGCCTCACCTTCAGCCTCCTGCCCTTCAGCAATCGTTGCGCCCATTTCACCGCCAGCTTGCACCTGCTCTGCCCAACTCAGGTCGCTATCGGGCAGGGGCTGCGAAGCCAGCTCCGGATTGCTCACCGCCTCGAAGATCTTGTCGATGGTCTTGTCGGGTTCCGCTGATTCTGCTGCCCAGTCGAAGCTGGGGGCTGGTTCTGCGGGTGCTCTCACCTGCTCTTCCTCCAGGTTGGGGTAGGTCAGATCTCCCATTGCCTGCTCCTGGCTTTCCTCGCCCGACCAATTGAACGGTGGTGTGAACGGCGGTGTTTTTTGAGCCTCTGGCGGCACGATCGGTTTATAACGCTCACCCCGTACCACCGGGCTCAAGGGAGAGGTATCCAGCTTCATCAGGGCGATGTTGGCAGCTGAGTTCTGCGGGTTGATCAATAGCACCCGCTGCAAGCAGTTGCGCTTCAGCTTGACATCATCCACCAGCTCCGACATCAGCATCCAGGCGCCCTCGTCGCGCGGGTTCTGGATCAACGCCTGTGCCAGCAGCTGGCGGGCCAGGTTGGTATTCCCATTTTTATAGGCTTCCATGGCTTGTAAAAGGATTTCGGCCATACATTACTCCTCGTTGGTTGCATTTGATTATAATCCATCTGCACAAAATCCGCTCTCTTATACGAGAGCTCTCCAACCGGCTGGTTTACTAACAGGCCTTAGCCGAATCCTGTTTGTTTAATTGCTTTTAATCAAGCCTGAAAGGTTATTCTGCAGCCCTCCGGTTATAATTGGTCACGGTCGATAAGGAGACACGCCATGAACCAATCAGTCACTGTGCATTACACCCCCACCCAAAAGGATTATAGCCGTGTATTGCGCCTGTTCATTTTCCATTTCACCGGCACACGGGTCAGTGTGCTATTCCTGGCAGTGGCTTTTGGGCTCATCGTTTACTCGCTTGCCATTAAAGACGCGCCACCCAGTGTGTTCGAGATCATCTGGGTGATCCTGCCCCTTCTTATTGCTGCTTTCATGTTCATCATCCAACCTTCGCGTTATGCCAGGCAGGCCATGGCCACCAAGCAGCTATCTGCTGAGACAACCTGGGATGTGAGCAATACTGGCGTCGAAATTTGCACCCAATATGACTCCACCCGCCTTGAGTGGAACAGCCTGGATAAGCTGGTGGCGCACAAGGATTATTACTTGCTGCTGATGAAGAACAACCGGAATGTACCTCTTTTTCTCCCCCGCCGGGCGTTTAAAAACGAGGAGCAGCAAAAGGTTTTTCTTCAATTGATGGCCGCCAACCTCCCAAAGTAAAGACATTTAGCTGATTAAGCACTAAGGCCGGCTTATACCGGCCTCGTGCCCTTTATTTCTGCGGTTATCCCCGCCCAGTTTCCATGCTGGTGGCTGCCTTCCGCCAACCCCGTGGCATTCGTTTCGATTTCTGCCATGTCATGGGTGGTGCAGGCGTTGGCGCCAAAGGATCAGGCGGGTCCGCCGAAATTTGTAAGCCGCCCTGGTGGAAAATTATGCCTGCCTGATCCCTGGCACTCTGCACCAATATCCATCGAATGCCATTTATATTTTATAAAATTTAGCCGGCGGAATCATTGGATTTTCTTGGGATTTTTTGCCGTCGTCCCAATATTTACCCATATTTCGCCGCGGCTGGCCAAAAGTTGACCTTGCATGGAAACCCATCCTGGTATATGATTTCCCTATCCATGGTCAAATTTGATTGCGTCCTTATCATACATTGATTGAATACTGCTTACTGATTCATGGTTTTTGATCGTCAGATGCTTACCATTTTACTTAAAATCCAGGCGTTTACCAGGAAAATCCCGCAGAAGCATGTGTTGCTTTTCCTTGTGCTGGTCAGTCTTTCTCTAACGGCTTGCGGGGCAGCCATTTCCGCCTCCGTGCCCGTGGCGCAGCTGCCTGATCCGGCGATCTACGCCCTCACCATGCCCGAGCTGCCCGAGGTGGGCCTGCCGTGGCAGCCCACCTATAACCAGACCAGCGTGGAAGAAGGCTACAAGTGGGCCTACCTGGCTTACCAGGCCTACCAGCCCGCCGGATTGGGGGGCGAGCTTGAGTCGGCTTTCGCGGTGAACAATGACATCATCCTCTACGAGGTGGACGTGCGCCGCCACGACCTGCCCCAACCTCCCCAGACCCTGGGGGATATCCAGGGCATCTCCTGGAAGGTTGCCAACCAGCTGCACCAGGTGGGTGATAAATCGGCGCTGTGGAAGACCGCCATTGGCGAGCTCTACACGCCGGTATGGTGGCTGGAATTTTACCAGGGGCACGCCTACGTGCGCATCTCCCTGCTGGGCTTTCCCGACCAGATTGCCCCGGCAATCCTGTACGGGATGGCTGACATCGTTGCCCAGCGGCTGCCGCGCTCCAATGAGCAGCTGCTTTCCGATGCCGCCACGCCCCTCCCCGTTTCGCCAGCGCCTTAGCCGCTTGGTATCGCCGGGCTCCTTCACATAACGCTCGCATTTTAACTGCCGGTATAGGGCGCACAGTCTGCACAGCCGTAAGGCTGCGATAGGTTTTAGAGCTGGCGCACCCAAAGCGTGGCTACCATATTAGCACCCATGGTTAGATACATGCCGGTTGAGAAGGACACGAAGAATTGCTCACGGAGCAAAGCGATGACCGGCGCGTAGGCTCCTGCCTTGACCGATAGAAGCTGAGTGCCACCTCCGAGGGTACTATCATCGAGGATGGCCTGGCCGCCTGTGGTGGCTGTGCTGGTGATGATCATGCCGACGAGCTGGCAGGGGCCTGAATGCACCAGGCCGGTGGTTGTGCGGACCACAACAGCATCAGCCATCAGTACACCCGATCGTAGCCGTCCATGGTTTGGCGCGGCGATAGCTTGCTGGAGGCCAATTTTTGCTGAGCAGTGTCCAGCATCTTATGGTAATTTTCTTCGGAGCGGCGAACCATTTCAGTGAGCTGCATGACGATGCTGGTATGAACGGTGGGATCTTGCATGAAGTGACCCAGCCGCTCACGGTATGCGCGGCAAGTAACCTGGGCGATGAGCAGGCTATAAAACTCATCGGGCACGGTGATGAAGTGCTGCTCATCATCTGCCATATCGAGGTCATGACAGGCCAGGTATTCCACTTTGACGCTGGTAGCATCGATCAACTCGGATGAAAAGTAGATGATCCAGCCGACACCATCTTCGTAGTTATGGTCCACGTCGTAATACACATCACTTTGCCAAAACTCAGGGTCGAAGTGACTCCTGCGGATGAGATAAGATGGGGGGATTTCATCGATGGGATACTCGACGCTGACCAGCTCTCGATAATCTTCGGGAAGGTCGAAGGTATGCACCTCGCCGGCTGATACCAGATGCGTGAGCAGCATTGGCCGGCCGAAGGGAAAGGTGCGCATGGCTTCGAGGCACCACGGAATGATCACATCTGAGCGAGACCAGCAGGTGCCTGAAATGTCACCCAGGGCCACAGAACAATCGGTGAGTAACTGAGCGAAGGTGATGCTCATGCCAGCAGCACCGTAATCTCGAAGCTTGTACCGGCTGAGATTTGGACGGTGAGACCCTGAGAGAAATACACCGGCTGAGGTAGCATGAGCTGCCAGGCGCCGGCTTTATCAAGCACACCGACAAAGACAGGATTATCCGTTAGCAGGCTGTCGTGGATCTTAATCACGCAACCGACGTCCACATGGATAACGACACCCATCATCAGGCAGGGACCGGTCACCATGTTTTCAGGTGTGTCGGTCGTTTGGTATTGAAGAGTGTGGGTCATGTTTTCTTATTCTCCTGAAAAACAAAGACTAAAAAGATGAGCTGGGAGGGTCTGAGACCCTCCCCAACGATTATTCTAAATAGGTGATGGTGGTTGGATCGTAGTCACCTTCGAAGTGGACGGAAGCCCAATTGGCGTGATACTCCAGGACCGTGTAAGCACGATCGTTCTTAAGTGCTTTCAGGGTCTTGATCAACCTGGCTTCTAATGCTGGATTGGCAAAGATCGGCAAATCAGCGCTGCCAGGTTTGGGCTGAACCATGGCCGTGCGTCTCTTGGCCATCTGATCACCCCTTGGTGAAGCCCAGCACCAGGGTGAAGTTTTGAGCGGCTGTGCCTGCGGCACCGTCGAAATCGAGAGCGATGGCAATGATGGTGCCTTTGGTGATGTGGGGATACACGTCGCCTTCGAAGTCGCCTTCTTCATCGAGCACGGCCGGCGTGCCGCTGTCGCCGACGTCCAGGTTCTTGACGTAGGCTTCGGCTGCGTCGCTGTTGCCCACGTCAAGGATGGCATTGCTGGCATTGGAGGCAACAGCAGAAACGAAGGCCAGGGAGGCGTCGAAGGGAAGCTTGAACTTGATATCCTGGTTGGCTGCGAGCGTGCCAGGGGTATGAAACGTTGCTGTGAAAAAGTCACCTAACATTTGGTTATCCTTTCGTAAACTAGATTATGGTATAGGGCACTACCTTACTACGATTTCTCCCTGGCTCCAGGATGGGAGGCACACCCTGGAGCACAGGAGGAGAAGCCACCCGCTGATTGGCGGGCAGCGGGTAGCATTATCCACCGGCAACGATGCGTTTTCCGATGCCGCGATAGGTTGCCACACCATAGGCGAACAGGTCACGCACCTTGATGGGAAGCGTGTCATTGGTGAAGAGCAGGCCGCTGTTGGGATCGGTGACCGAATAGAGCTGCGGGGCCGGATGCGAGCGCCCACCTGGGTTGTCACCGTATGCCATGCAGATGACCGGGGCGATGGCCGGGTCGACGATCCAGGCCCAATCGGTGGTGTCGGTCCACTCGGGCACGGCGATCACTGAGGGGCGAGGATCACCCGGACGGCTCTCGGCGTAGGGGTTCACGTCGTTGTTGGGCGTGCCGGTGTAACCACCCGGGCCAGCACCGTAACCAAAGTCAATCAGCGCCGTGTCGTACAGGTCGGCAGGCACCAGCAAGTAGCGCGGCCACATGAACTGGCGCTTGGATGAACCCAGCTCGGCTTGCTTGATGCATTCCAGGCGGGCAGCCTTCCAGGCGGCGATGCTGTAAGCAGTGGTGGCGTAGTTGCCATGCGAATTGTCTGACTTGAACAGTTCACGGCTATCCTGGGTGAGGACCGGCCCCTGACCGCTGTTGGCAGTGAAGATGCCGGCAATGGCTGCTGAACGTGTGCGGATGGCGGCGATGGTGAGGGCACGCGGCACAGCCTGGATCTGGTCGATCTTGCTGTTGCGGATCATCTTGTCGGTGATGCCCACGTAGCCACCGTACTTGTAGAAGGAGCTGGTTTCCTTCGTGTCGGTGACGTCGAGCTCGGTGTAAGCTGCACCCTCGGCCACCACCGGCAGGTTACCGATGCCGCCGAACTGCAGCCACTGCATGTCTTGCAGTGATCCATCGGTGGCCTGGACGGCGACGATCTGCTCGAACCAGCGATAGGCGGTGAGATTGGAGTACAGGTCGAGCACTACCTTGTTCATAGCATTGACGGCCAGGTCGGCCAGGGTAGTGGTAGTGGCTGCGGCGAAAGCCACGTGCGTGGGATCGAACACGCCGCGCATCTCCACGTCGCCGGTCACTGCCCGGTACAACGCATCGGCACGGCGAAGCTCGGGCGGGGGGAGCTGCGCACCTGGTGCGCCGAACAGCCAATCGAAATAGCGCTGGAAATTCTCCAGCATGGCCGGGGCACCACTGAGCTGCTGGCCACGTGGAGGCTGGTTCCCAATTTGAACCACACCATCTTCGAGCTGGCGGCTCAACGATTGGACTGTGGCTTCAAGCTGGGCGATACGGTCTTGGATGGGCGTCTCACGAGATGCCCCTACAACAGAGGTTTCTTCTGGCATTTCTTGGTCTCCTTCAATTGGAATTTGGGATAATGAATCTACACTCTGATCAGTAAGTTCGAACAGACCATCAGCACCGACCGTGGAGGCTCCGCCTCGTGGGGTCGGTGTGGGGGCTTTGTGGAACAAGCCACCAGGATTTAAGGCCGGCTCGTCGACCACGTCGGCGGCGTACAATTCGGTGATGCGGGCCAATGGCAAAGGCTGGCCTTCGATGCGCTCGCGGTCGAGGTCCACCACCACCGACACACCCAGGGCGGAGGGATCCTCCCTGGCCAGGTCGAGCACGTACTGGCCGATATCGCCGGCCGGGCTGGTGTGCGAGGTGCGGCTGAGCTGCAGGTCTGCGACGAGCTTTTGGGAGGGTATGAGGCTCTCCCCTGCGGGTTCGATGCGGAAGTTGGTGAAGCGGCCCAGGTACTTACCCAGGCCATCGTGAAACCAATCCGGGTGGGTGAAGCGAGACTTGACGCCGCGTGGCTTGCCAGCGGCGAGCTGTTGCAGCTGAGCAAGGCTGGTGTCATCGAAGGCCAGGTGATGCCCAATGGCTTCGCCGGTGGTGGCGATACTTACCCCGCTGATAACCTCGCCTTCGATAGCGCCGGTGAACACGATAGGATTTATTCTGAGCTTCTCTTTCATGAACTCTCCTTGGGTGGGTCTGAGACTCTTCCCTGCGACTTCTCAATTTTCCTTG
>CAYLPS010000142.1:0-7269 GCA_964385625.1 uncultured Anaerolineaceae bacterium
GGGCACTCTACACCTCCAGGGACAAGCCACTTGCTTCAGCGGGTGGTAGTTGACTGGCCTATTTTTATATGTATTTTTCAACATCTACTATAATTTAATAAACACCATTGTTTTGAAAGATCAATCCAATAAATAACATGAGAGGATGCTATGAATAATGTAATTTTACAAAATATAACACCTGCCGAAGGCGAGACGGGGGTGCGAAGCTACCATTGTACTTATTACAATTCTCGCTTGCTCGGTATGAAGGCCCATGGATATCTTGAGGTAACAAATAAACGCGTTGTCTTTCAGGCTTTGGGATTCAGCCCCGCAGGACCCAGTATCATCCAAAGCGAGGTACCGATGGCAGATATCTCGGGCATCAACAGTTATAAGGGTACTTTCTTTAGTATCTTGCATATTCTCGGAGCTTTCATCGTTGCGTTTGTTATCTTCAGCCTGGTACCTGTCATTATGACGCTCATTCAGTATGCAGCAGAAGTGCCGAATAACACCTGGATTGGGATCATCTGGGCGCTAACGATATTAACATTCATACCCTCCTTCCTGCTAGCATATTCATCAATCTGGCGTATAGTATTGGCATCTGCTTCAGCCGCATTCTTGAGCACGATTGCTGCATTGTCATTTTTATCCAATCTAGCGGGCAGCTTTCTCGGCGGTAGATCCCAGGGTAGTACTGGATGGCAAGTAATTGTCCTGGTAGCGCTGCTGATTTACATCCTAATTTGTGCCATCAATTATGCCCGTCGCCCAACCTTTACCCTTGGAATTGGCTCAAAGGGAGGCTCATCAACACCGATTAATATCTCGGGAGCAAGTGGGCTGGGGATTTTTGACGTAGCTGCCGGTAAGGCTCTGACCGCCGAACCTGCCGAGCAGGCCGAAGACATGCTTAAAGAATTAGGTGCAATCATCACTGATATCCAATCGATGGGTGATTTCGGGATAAATAAATGGAAGAAGATAAAAGGCGAAGCCCGAGCTTCGGTGGAGCAACCCATATGAGCAACGAGCCAGTTGAATTCAACTTATCGGATAATGAGCAGGTGATCCGTACTTATGATTGCACCAGCATGCATAGATGGTTCTCTAAGCCCGTTATTGGCCACCTGACAGTCACGAATCGACGCGTGGTCTACCATTCTTCGGCTGATACACGTACTGGCTCGAGTCTGTTGATCTCTGAAATGCCAGTTGAGGATGTGGCAGGGATTAGTTCACTTGTATCTGCATCGGTTAATTGGATATTTTTCATTGTACTGGCAGTAATCCTCTACTGGCTTAGCCAGGTTTTACGGGAGATCTTTCCCGCCTGGTTAACCAACTGGGGCATCAGTATCCTACTCATGGTGCCTTTTGGGATTTATTGGCTTATCCAGAGAGGTGTTATTAGCCGGGAAATCACCGATAAAGCGTTGACCAATGTCAAGGATAATCAAATCGTTAAATACCTGAAGATGAAGGACGCAAATTTCTATAGTGCGTTATTCCAGGTTCTGTTTTTCATCGGATTGATATTTTTTATTTGGAACATCCGTTATCGCACTCAATTGGGTCGTGAGTTGACCCTTATTTCACTGCTCCTTCTCATCGGAACATTCTTCTGGATCTATATGGCCTATTTTGGCCGCCATCGCAATTTCAGCCTATCGATCACCTCTCGCACTGGCAAGAACTCTGGAATCTACATCCCAGGCAACCCACTGAGCTTCTTGTGGGGACGTGATAACACCGCTGTGAATACTCTGATGGCTGGTCCTGCCCGTGACGCTGAGACCGTGATCAAGGAGCTAGGCGCAATGCTCACTGATGTCCAGCAGATGGGCGATCTCGGCATTGAGAAGTGGTCGTAACCAGGTTGTTTACGAAAGGTAAGAATCTATCTACTTTCTCGAATATTTATTTGGAGCTAGGATGTATATCTTAGATAAAACGCGAGCGCGTCAAGTCCTGCTTGCCCAAAATATGAAACCTCGCCAGATTGATTCAATCTTACGCAGGTTTCCTTCTCTGCCTGATAAATTGGGGCCGAGCATTGATAAGTGGTTGAAAGATCAGCAGATACCGGATATCGAAGTGGATGGTATATCTGTGAGGCAGGTCATGGAAAACCATAACTCGCACTTCCTGGTTGCGCTAGCCGACCTGGCCGTGCTGCTTGACCCCGACCTGCTACCGGAGAAGCGCGAGCAGTGGCATCGCATCCTGCGCAGGCGGGTGATGTATGAATAGGGGGTGGACAGCTTGAGCATCGGCGTACTGCGCAGGGAAGGGTGGGCCCAATCGTCCCCTGCTGAACGGCTTGAAGCGCTGCAGTCGCTCGAGAATCAGCTGGCTTTTGAAGATGGCCGGCAGACGCCATGCTTTGTTGATGTAAGCGACCTGGGGTCGCGGACGCGTGGTGTCCATGGGTTTGATGCCAATGGCAATGAGTTCATCCTGCTCAACTCCAACCTAGTGAATGACCCTGCGGCCACTCCCTACCAGGCGGTTGAGACCCTGTACCACGAAGACCGCCACGCCCACCAGAGCCATATAGTGCAAAACCCCGAGTTAGCTGACAGCCCAGAACAACTCGCAGATTGGCAGATGAGTGATGACCTTGGATACCTCGGTCCGGAAGAGGCGGCCAACTTCTCGGAGTACCGATGGCAACCCACCGAACTGGATGCCAACCAGGAAGCTCGCCGCAAGACCGATGAGCTCTACCAGGATTACTTCCAGGACGAGCAAGAATACCCAGCTTATCAGCAAGGCAAACAACAGGAGCTTGCGGATGATATTGCCCTAGCCCAGCGAGAGCTGGGGGATGATTACGTTGAAGAAGCCCACCAGGCGATGGTCAATAATTACAATGCCCACCATGGCTTGGAGCAATCGCAGGGCGAGGCGGAAAGAGCGGATCTTAACCAGCCTCCTGAGGCCGCAGAAACCACCCCAGCCGTCGAATCAGACCCGGCTCAGGGCGAGGCAAACCCCGAAAGCGAAGGCTACAATTACGGATACGGGTATTAAGCCGCTATCGTGATTGAGCTGCAGGCTAATACCATAGATGGTGTAATTTACCGTAATAAAAATATACTTAAATGCATAAACCATTAGCAAGAGAGAAAAGATGAGCTACATCAAAACCCAGGGTGACCTGCACGAAAAGGCTGCATTAAAAACTATGGGCGGTGATGCCTACAACCTGAACCGCGAAGCCGCGAGTGGAATGGTGGGTCACCAGTACCCCACCTTCGATATATGCTCTTCCACCGAGCTGGCTTCAGTGAAATCGCACATCAGCCAACCAGGCCAATGCACTACTTCCGATATAGCCGCCTACAAGGCTGATTTTAACCACATGCTGGGCTGGGATAGAGCTTATGAGCGTGGCTTATCTCCCCTTGAGCAGGATGCCGAACGCCTCTCCAGCCTGCCCGGTAAGGGCTTTGCAGTACCTTCCGCGATAAATGGCGTTGGGCAGGAAGGCACTGTCAATTACCTGAAAAATAACAGCATCATGCGCATCCCTGATGACCACGTTACTCCCGTCAGGCAGGCTATGGAGCAGGACGTCCGCGCCCTGCCCGAGAATTACTTCCTGCCTGAAAACCCAACCGACGAGCAGGTGCAGGGAGTGCTGAGCCGCATCCAGGGCACCGGGTTGTCATCCATCGAAACCGCACGGCAAATGAACCGACAAAACCAAACCACTGAGCAGGTCGAAGGCGCGGTGAAAGACTTGGCTGTGGAGGGGGCAACTGAGGCCGTGCCAGAGGTTGCGGTGGTCGAGCAAGTAGTGAATTCGGAAGAAGTGCAGCAAGCGGAAGAAGACGCCGTAGATGCGGCAGGGGCAAAGCTTGTGGCGACCGATGCATCCCAGCCTGATCAGGCACTAAGCCAGGGTGAAAATCCGGCCTACGAAACCAGCCAGTCGCAAGAAGATACCGATGGTGAATCTGAAGGTTACCAGTATGGGATGGGGTACTGAGCGAGGTGTATGATGCAATCTTATTCTTCGATCAAGCAATCCTCAGTTTTTGAAGGCAATGAGCTCCAGCAGGGATGCCCTGCACTCGATCCCCAAAATGCACGCTGTTTCCTCCAAGGAACCATTAGCAATGGGCAGATATTCGACTTGCCGCTGAGCGAAGAATTAATGAGCAAGCACATGCTCTTCCTGGGGGGGATTGGGATGGGCAAGACCAATGGTATCTTCCAGATCATCTCCCAGTTGCGTCAAAAGATGACCGACAGCGATGTTATGCTGATCTTTGACACCAAGGGTGATTATTACAAGGCATTTTACCGTCCCGGAGATATCGTTATCAGCAACGATCGGAAAGCCACGGGACCTTCCGGTGTGGACTACTGGAACATCTTCAATGAGATCTACTCAGTAGATTCCGTTGAAGAGGATGCCATCGAGATTGCCCGCACGCTGTTCTATGACCGTAGTCAGCGTTCCAATCAGCCATTCTTCCCCAATGCTGCCCGCGATTTGTTCACTGGCCTGCTATTGCATTTCTACCGTTCTGCGGAGGGTAGGTCAAACGCCTCCTTGCGAGCGTTCCTAGATATATCGCCATCTGCAGAATTACGCAATGTTTTACAACAATATGATGATCTGAAGGCCATGGTCAGCTACATATCCGATGACCGCTCGCCTCAAACCCAGGGCGTGATCTCGGAACTACAACAGCTCGCCCGCGAAATTCTGGTGGGGAACTTTCGTAAGCAGGGCACGCTTTCCATGCGCACTGCCATCCGCAACAAGGGTGGACGGAGCATTTTCGTCGAGTACGATCTTGGCATCGGCGGCATGCTTACCCCCATTTATCGGCTGCTACTTGATATGGCAATCAAGGAAGCGCTAAGCCGAAAGAAAAGTGAGGGCAACGTGTGGTTCATCATCGACGAATTTCGTCTGATCCCTAATCTCCAGCATGTGGACGATGGAGTCAACTTCGGGCGTAGCCTGGGAGCCAAATTTATCATCGGCGTCCAAAATGTGGAGCAAGTATTCTACTCCTATGGTGAATCACAGGCGCGCAGTATCCTCTCGGGATTCCAGACGATTGTAGCATTCTACGTCAACGATGCCACCACCCGCAGTTACATTCAGCAGCTTTTCGGGCGCAACCGGAAGAAAGAAGTGTTCATGGCTACTGTGCAGTCGCGCGGTATCGTGGAACAGGTAAGGGAAGCGAATGTGGTTGAAGATTGGGACATCACCAATTTGAAGATAGGGGAAGCCATCATTGGCCTTCATGATTGCCAGCCATTTCGGTTCAAATTAAGTAAGTACGTATGATTGTAATTAATGCCTCATATACTTTGGCAATGTTATTGATTCAAAGGTTAGTGTCTTTGTCAATGGTGTAAAATCGCTTGTTATTCAAAAAAAGTGAATAACAAAACAACCCCTGGCCATTGACAAAAGCTAATAAATTTGTGTAACATGATAACCTCATATGTGAGAATATAATTTTCTTAAAGAAACCAAATAATGTAATGCTTTTTAGAAAGAAATAGGATCTATATATGGATCAAGGGGTCAATTTCAAACAGAAAAATGCAATTCTTATCTTCAACTGGGAAGGCCTGAAATACAGGTTCGACTCCCAAGAGAAGTACATTCATTCATATAAATAGAAACTTAGGTTTGTTAACACAAAAAAGATTGATCCGTTGATTGACCTTTACACCTTGGCATTGCAACGATTATTTCAAGTAGTTTTTGATCAGGTGATGGCTATTTGTGAATAATATTCAACGTCAATTAGGCCGCAACCTAACGATGAAGATTATCGACCAAAGGCTCATGATATTAATGTGCTAAGAGATTCTGAACTACTAATTCCACAGACAGCGGAAAATCTTCGCGTGATAAAAAACATCCGTGACTTATTGGTTCATGATCCTGACAACCTAGAGAAAACACTATTTTTCCAAGCTTGTGACTCATTATTGGAAACAAGCGCTGCATTTGTGAGTAATATACAGACAAGAGGTTTCTGTACATTATGCAAAAGGGTAACCTCAGATGTCGATGAACCAGAAACAAAAATAATTGATTACTGCAATAATGAGGCTTGTAGATCACCTTATATAATCGTGTCAAACAAGCCTCTCAGGTATCTAAGTTTAGTAAAAAATGAAAATGGAGAATATGTACCAACAGAAGAAGAATTTGTTGGGTCTTTTGACCTGAGCCGAGTTGATGAAACTATAAAAATTAGAAAGCAAGAATATGGAGAGGAATGGTAAAAAACCAATAATTATCGAATTAAATATTTCGAAAGGTTAGCCCTGATCAAATAACGATAGGGTTATCAAAACTCAGTGCTAGCTTAGCGAACCAGCGAAAATGATAAGCATAAATCTCTGAATTTTATTGGCACCTGGCCAGCATATAACATTGAGATGGGAAACCACGCCCCTTACGGACGCAGTTGAAGGGAAGCCCGGACCCTATCTTGCCAGCCCCTATTCTACTGCCAGCGCAGCAAACCTTTATAATAATAGGCGATTATGGATAAATACGGGTGATTACACCCTGCTAAGTTATCTTGACAGCTTGGGCAAATATCATTATTATTCATATCATGAATAACTCTTATTCATCACCTGAAAAATATTTAGAGCGCTGGCTCACTCCCTCCCTTAAGCAAGCCAGCCGCGACCACGCGGTCGTGGTCCTGAGCGGAGCACGCCAGGTTGGAAAGAGTACTCTTCTGCTCAACGCTGAACCATTCCGAGATTGGCGCTATCACAGTCTGGACGAATTTGATGTCCTGGACCAGGCCCATCGAGACCCGCAGGCATTATGGGCTGGCACAGACAGGGTCATCCTTGATGAAGTCCAAAGAGCCCCGGACTTGTTGGTGGCGGTCAAACGAGCGGTAGACCGGAATCCAGGGAAATACCGTTTCGTGCTCTCAGGATCGACCAACCTTCTGCTCATGCAGCAGGTCAGCGAAAGCCTGGCTGGCCGGGCAGTTTATTTCATCCTTGACCCAATGGCGCTGGGAGAGATCCACCAGACCAAGCCGCCCGACATCCTGAATCGTCTGCTCACCGGCCAATTCCCTGGCGAAAGCAGCCTGGATCAGCCCCCCTCCGATCCAGATGAGATTCTGTTACGAGGCTTCATGCCTGCTCTGCTTACCTTCGATAGCCCGCAGTCCTGGACCCGCTGGTGGGATGGGTACGTAGCTACTTATCTGGAACGCGATCTGCGCCAGGTGGCACACATTGATGCCCTGCTCGATT
>CAYLPS010000143.1:0-7167 GCA_964385625.1 uncultured Anaerolineaceae bacterium
TTGAATCACACCTATTTTAAAGTGACAAGAGGCCAACCTTTTG
Source organism: uncultured Anaerolineaceae bacterium (assembly GCA_964385625.1). Classification (GTDB taxonomy): domain Bacteria; phylum Chloroflexota; class Anaerolineae; order Anaerolineales; family UBA4823; genus FEB-25. The sequence goes on from CAYLPS010000143.1 coordinate 44, forward strand.
GGTCGGCCTCTTATAATATTAAATGATTGCAAGTTGTGCAGGTCAATAAGTGCTGGTTTCTTCTTCGTGGGCTTTCTTGTGGCGGTAAACAATCCGGCCGCGGGTCAGGTCATAGGGCGACATCTCCACCCGCACGCTATCTCCCAGCAGGATGCGGATGTAGTACTTGCGCATCTTGCCTGAAAGATAGGCTAGCACTTCGTGCCCCGTCTCCAAGCGCACTTTAAATTGCGTCCCTGGCAGGGCTTCAATCACCGTGCCTTCGACGACAATCTTATCTTCTTCTTTTGCCATGCACACCTCCGAACAATCAGGTCCTGTACCTAATCAGGCTAAAGACCTCTTGCTCAAACGAGTCTACTCAATCTCCGGGCGCACCTTTCGCTTGAATCGGCGAATAGCCTTCTTCTTTTGAATGCGGCGTAATTCGCTTTTTGACACGAACCAGCGCTTGCGGCGGACTGTACTCAAGATACCACTTTTAGCTACTTTCTTACGAAAGCGCTTGAGCAACGCGTCCTGCGACTCGTTCGGGCGTAAATTTACCGTGGTCAAATTTCTCACCTCCTTACTTCTTCAAAAGTCCTGGTTACCGGGCTATCGGGCGAAAAAAAACCCGGCTGACGTTCACGCTCTCAGCCGAGCCAGGTTTTGAATACACTCCTGTTTCAGTCATCGATAATCGTTATAATTCATCATCCATCCAAAAGAGCGATTCCTTAACGTCAATCGAGATTTTAATCGAACTATCGGTTTCTGTCAATTTTAATGGACCTTTCGGATTGAGTTAATCGTCTTGCTATACCGGTTAAACTCTTTTAATAGCTCCTCAGCTGTGGTAATGAGTTCACTCTGCTTACCTCGATCTTGTGCAATTTGGGCTATCCCGGCTGGAAGTGAGGCAATGGGAATATATCGCCAACATATATGCTCATACCAGGGCGCATTACCGACAGCAGGAAAGCGCAACATTAATGTCTGCACCTCGATAGCCTTCTCCACTTTCCCCATCCGTGCAAGCATCACCGCTGAGGCCGGCAAACAAATATTGGCAGAGAACATCCCATGAGTTTTCCTGTATATTTCAAGAGCCTCGCATAAGTATTGGCAGGCTTGTTTTATCTCATCGAGACCCAGTTCCACCAGGGCGAGAAGCCCCAAAACGAAAGCGATCTCATCCGATTGCGAGATTCGACGCTCCAGCGCCAATGCCTGGAGAAAGTTCTCGCGGGCATGAGCAAATTTCCCTTCGCCCAGGTCTGCCTGTCCGAGACTTGAGTAACCCAAAGCCAGCTCACGCGGGTAATTCATCTCGCTGGCGAATTGTACACACCGCAAGCCAGTCTGGCGGGCTTGATCAAACTGGTTGATGAAGTTTTGTATCATCCCTAATATGGCCAATATCCAGGCAACCTTTGCGTGCATACCGCACTCTTCATAAAGAGGCAAACATTGCTCATACAATTCAATCGCATCCTTGTATCTTCCACGCCAGGCTAATACTGTTGCATAATCATCCTGTGATTGCGCTGCCTCACTTAAATCACCGATTTGTTTACGAATCTCGATTGCCTGACGGATATAAGATTCTCCCTGGTCAATTCCACCCAAACGGATCTCGGTAAAACCCAGCCAGCGCAGGTCGGAAGCCAGGCGTCTTGGTTCGGCTGCAGCTTGTAATAAAGGTAGTGCTTGAGTTAATAATTGGCCTGCCATGGCATAATCGCCCATATGATGCACGACCTCTCCTAACCGTAAGAGAACTTTTCCAATGTTTTCATTGTCACCCATCTCTTGAAAGACTTCCAGGCTCTGCTGATAATAATCCCTGGCTTTCTCCCGGTTGGCATGAAGGTTCAATTCTCCCAGCTCAAACAATGCTTGTGCACGTTCTTGTCGAATGTCACTGCCTAGCTCTTGAACACGCTCCAGTTGCCCCAATTCAGTTTCCAGCAGCTGCCAGGCACTTTCCATCTGCACCAGACGGCGCAGGAAATGAGCCCGCCAGATGGTTAATGTCGAAGTCAACTGGACATAAGATTCCACAGGAATTTTTTCCAAGGCCGTCCTGCAAGCCCGCTCACCTTCCATAAATCGGAAGCGCAGGTCTGCATACCAGCCCATGCCATCGAGGCCATTGGATAGCCTTGACCAGTCTTGTGTTTCAACCGCCCAGCGCCATGCGATACGCAGGTTTTCCACATCAGGTTCCATGGCTTCCAATGCCTCACGCTGTTGAGCACTCTTTAATTGCTTACCCCATTCCGCCAGAGCCTCCAGGTAAAAACGACTATGTTGAGTATGCACCTGTATGGCATATTCCACATCCTTCTCCAGTTGCTCAACTGCAAATTGACGTACCAGGTTATGCATCATGTAGCGGTTATTGGGTAAACGATTAACCAGACTATTATCGACCAGGGGCTGTAACAATCTTAAAGGGGCACCACAGACACTTTTTGCAGCCTGCATGGAAAAACTTCCATGAAAAACCGCCAGTGATTTTAAAAATCGCTGCTCCGCGGATGACAGCAGCTGCCATGAATAGTTGAAGGTTGCCTTCAAGCTACGCTGTCGTTCGGGCATGTCACTCCAGGTAGTGGACAGGAAATCCAGGCTCTTCTCAATCTCGCTCGTGATTTCCTCAAGAGAAAAAAGCTCAATCCATGCAGATGCAAGCAAGATCCCCAGGGGCATGCCCTGAACCAGCCGGCAGATTTTAATCACCTCAGGGATATATTTTAGCTGTAGCGTAAAATCAGGCTTAACCCTCCGGGCACTTTGCTCAAAGAGTTGTATTGCCTCGAAACTAGATGCATTACCCACATCTTTGTTTACAGGATAGTCCAATCCTGCAAGCGGTAAAAGCTGCTCTTCCTTGACATTCAAGCGGGCGCGTGAGGTGACCAGGAATTTAACCTGAGCAGCAACATGTAACACATCACATAGCCACGGCGCACTGCCCAGTATCGTTTCGAAGCTATCCATTAACAGAAGCAGGTTTTTATTCCGAAAAAAATCCAGTAATTGCTGATTTGGCTCTCCCTGGTCTCGGAAGGTAAATCCCACTGCCTCTGCCACTACCGGGATAATGGATTGGGAGGATTCCAGAGCTGATAGGGAAACAAAATATACTCCATGGATGAAATGATAGCGGACAGCATTACCTGCCTCCAATGCCAGGCGCGTCTTTCCGCTTCCACCAGGTCCTATCACGCTGATCAGGCGGAATTCTGGGTCCCGTAGCATGGCGGTCACCTCGGCTAGCGCGTTTCGTCTGCCAATGAGTGGGGTGATGGGTGCCGGCAGGTTGCCTGCGACCACCCCCGACGAAGCTTCTAGGTGCAGTCGATCATAAAGCGCCTGGGTGGCATGCTCTGGAGCAAGCCCCATCTCTTTTTTCATACGCCGCCTGAAATTGCTATATAGCACCAGGGCAGCTGTGACTTCCGTGTTCATGGCTAACAGGCGCATCAGCTCCCGGTGACTGGAATCACCTAAGGGGTCCATGGCCACCTGCCGGCGAGCACAATCCAGGGCAAGCTCAATTTCACCACGGCCGGCATAGTATTCGGTCAGGTTTCGCAGCGCCGTGATTGCCTGAAGCCGTAACCGCTCACGCCACACCAGGACCCAGTCTTCAAAAGCGTGTGCGCCATGCAGTGATAATCCCTCCAGAAAATCACCATGATACAAGCGAATGGCATCCGCCAGATGTTGGGCGCATTCTGGGCAGCTTTCCTTCCTGCAGCGCGAGTGCCCATTCTCCGGTTTAAGTAGCTCAGTAAAAGCCTGGATGTCCAGCCAGTAATCCGATTGAGGATTAAACTGTACGCGATCCTGGAAAACCAATAAAAAGGGTTGATCCTGCGAGCGTTCACCAGGCATAATTGAACCAACACCCTTGCGTTGTTCTCCCAACAGCTGGCGTAAATTGTACAGCGCCTGAGATAATCGCTGGTGGGCTTTGGCTTCTTCTTGCTCCGGCCATAGCAAGCCTGCCAACTGGTCACGCGTATGTGGTCGGGCATTCTCAACCGCCAGGTAAGCCAGTAACCCACGTACAAGCGCAGACTCGAAACCGGTCACCGCCTGCCCATCCAGGGTTACCTGAACACCTGCGAAAAGGTTGATCTTCAGCCTATCCAAGCCACCCCCACAACCGTACTGCTTTAGGGCATTTACCCTGAGAGACTTATTAAAGCGTTATTATCATTATATAGAAAATCCCGTTGGGTAGCAATACGAACAATTGGAATGAGGGTTGCTAACAACGCATATTTATTAAGTTCTATAGTCTATGGGTACTTCAGTGTGCTATATTTCCCCAGGATTTCGTGCCGGCCTTGATCATTATCCATCACGAGATATATGCATATCAATATGGTTTTAATGATTTATTTTAAAATATCGGTGTTTTCCTGAGAATTTCCTGAGACTGGCTTGCTATAAATAGAATGACAATACTGTCGGGTTGTTACGGGGTCAACTAGACAACCTGATAGTTTGCCTGCTGGCAGATTGATCCATAGGGGCGTCTTCGCAATGAGAAGTGTAGGGTAATGCTGGAAAGCCCTGCACTTCATGCGGGCCGCATTGAGCACTGGAGAAATTGATGGTGGCTTCAGATTACCTCTCATTCCTGCTGCGTTTATGGCAGGTGAGTAAAAAAGGCAACGAGGAATGGAGGGCGTCGCTGGAAAATGTGAAAACTGGCGAGAAATGCGGTTTCACCAGACTGAATGATTTATATGCTTATATCAACCTGATAACAGGTGATGAGAGAAAGCCACAAAATGAAGAAATAGGTTCATCTAGCAAGGATATTAAGTGATCCACTTCACGCATTCTTCAAGCCTTGCTTGCAGAAAGGAGGCTAGATTGGATAAGGACGGAAAAGCTTACCTCTACGACCAACGCAGTTGGAATTGGAAAATTACTTCGCATGAACTGTTTGATATATATAATCCAGAACTAATAAAACCAACAACCTTTGTGGTGAGGAGGAACACAATGAAAGAGCATTCGGTACAGGTAAATTTCCATATAAAAAGCGGAAGCCTGATAGCCATGGGAATGGTCGTCGTGTTAATACTGTTTTTTTGTTTAGATGCAAGGCCAACGGGAGCATTATCAATTCGAACAGCTCCTATTATCACGGATTGGAATCAGGCCACGAACATACCTCACACCAGTCTCGGACATGCCTTTGCACAATGCCCCGGGGATCCGAACTCGTTCTACATCATTTTAGGAGACACACTACGTTATCATGTGGATAACGGGGAATGGGAGGAGGAACTTGCCCCAGCCCCAAATGACTATTGGCTAGCTTCTGCAGTCTGTTATCAAGGAAAGATTTATCTTGCAGGAGGAGAATATTATGGGAGTGTAGACGCATTCTCTATATACGATATCGCCTTAAATACCTGGATAGAAGGTCCAGACATGCCCCGCTTCGAGACTGGCGCAGCAATTGCAGCCTGGGATGGTAAGATCTACATACTAGGCGGCGCGGAGGTTTATGGAGGCACACCTACGAAGCATGTGGATGCCTTTGACATCGCCACCAACTCGTGGACAGCAGAAGCCCTGCCTCCCATCCCAAATCCTACCTATTTTGCTGGATTTGCCCAGGCGGGTCCATACATATATCTGGTAGGAGGTCTCTCTGGAGATACAAATCATAATACTAATGCCACTCAACGCCTCGATTTGGCTAATGGACAGTGGGAGCTTGGCCCTGAGTTTACCAGCGCACGCGCTGGATTCGCTTTATCGGTCACCGACCATCACCTTTATGCCATCGGAGGTGATGAAGATGGTGGAACAGACGGAGATACGATTGATTTAGTAGAAGTTCTTGATCTGAGTGATTGGCCGAATGGCAGCTGGCAAGATCTTGGCGATCCATTACCCAAGCCATCTCAGGCAAATTTTAACTATGCCTGCACAGAAGCCCTGACGGGTGGCGAGATATGGTCAATAGGCGGTGCCAACGTTTCAGTCTGGCCTTGGGAGGAGTTTGACACCAACCTCTACCATCCTGCCGAGCCCTGCGTGCAAAATATCCTAAACCTGTCGGATTCACCCATGTACGGAGAAGGTAAGCCAGGTAGCACGGTAACGTACACCGTTGACATCACCAATACCGGCAACATCGTGGATTACTACAACCTGTTCATCGCCAATGAATTCCCGGGAGCTAATCCCCTGGGTGGGCACGGGCCAGTCGAGCCTGGGGAGACTATTCAGGTGGTAATTGGAATAGATCTACCCTCCGATGCGCCTCCTAATGGTGTGGTTACCTCCACGGTGACGGTCGAATCACTGCGTGATCCCAACATCATGGACGCCATACAAATCTTCACCACCATCGGTCCTGCCTATAAGCCGGAGCTAATGCCGGAAACCCTGGAAGGAAGCGGAATATATGGGGAGATCATCACATACACCCTGACGCTCAGTAACAAAGGCACCGTCACCGATACAATCAACCTGACCTACACCGGCAACAACTGGGAGGTTGCCATCCCGATGACCAGCTTCGAGCTGGGGATAGATGATAGTGAAGACTTCATGGTGATAGTGACCATCCCGCAGGGTGTGCATTTTGGGGATGTCGATGACTTTACTCTTACCGCCATCTCGGCAGGCAACCTTGAGGCTACTGATGAATCAAAACTGACTACCGTCGCCACCTGGCAGCGCAAGCTGATACCACTGGCGATGAAGAATTAGCGTATTTTGTGAGACATGGCTAACCTCTGGACATGCGTCAGGTAATTCAGGGGAAAACGCCCGTACCAAGGTCCGCAACGCACGTCCAGAGCCTCAGGATGGCACCTCCTGCCGGTACTGACAGGAGGTGCCAGCTATCATTTTCGGCCAGGAGTACGATACAGCATGCGCGGCAAGGAATTTGTGTTGATAAGTATGGCATTGGCTAATTGTAAAGTTGGGAGTTTAAACAATAAAGTCTCTTGGCAATGACCTACTCTCCCAGGCAGTTACCCACCAAGTACCATCGGCGCTGACAGGCTTAACGAACGGGTTCGGGATGTGGCCGGGTGTACCCCTGTCGCTCCAATCACCAAGAGACTCTATTTACATGTTAAGATACC
>CAYLPS010000144.1:0-7128 GCA_964385625.1 uncultured Anaerolineaceae bacterium
TCCCTCTTGTGGATTAGAACATTTGTGCTATAATACAGTTATAATTACTCACGGCTACCAAATGACTCATCTTCTTCATGATATTTTATTGAAAAGATAGTGTTATTTACCTTACCAAAGCAAAGGTATTCGTTTCTATTCGTTTTCTGCGCGAAACGAATCAGGTGGTGTCCTCATGCATAATTTACCTTTAACTCCACGGGGCATTTTCGTCCCCTCAACAATGATCTTCCACCCCGCACTGCCCGCCGCCACGCTGGTCACCTGGATCCAGCTGCGTTGCCTGGCATGGCGTGGCTGGCAAACCTCACCCCTTAGCCTCCCCGAGCTGGCTTCCCTCACCGGCATCCATCCTGCCAGGCTGCAAAAGCACCTCCTCCACTTGCAGGATATCTCAGCGCTATCCATACACCCAGTCGGCGATGGAAAACTGGTTCTATCCTTCCCCGAGCATCCGGGCACCCACTCCGATGATGATACACCTGCGCAAATAACCGCTGTTCCGCAGGTTCCCGATTTGGCATCCGCTGATATGGCTGACCCGCCATCCTACTTTCCACGGCGTATCCTCGGCTACATCTCCTACCAGGAAGAACAGGGCGAGGAGCCGGGCGCTGATAAAATAGGGCCTGATCCTACCGTGAGCTTCCCCCACGAGGCTTATTCATCTGAGTACCTGCTATTCCGGTATTAATGTCCAATCGCATTCCCTCACTTCCACTTTGCTTAGAGTGCTCATCCCACCGTTGATTTCGTTCATCACGCTGCCGGCACCTCATCCTGGGGTCATTTCTCCCAAACCCCTTCCCTGTGGCGCAGTCTGGCTCAATGTGGAATCGTCTGCCGTGTTGCTCTCTTTGCAGCCATTCTCTTTCATGGATTACAAGCCACCATGCTATAATGAAACGCATTAAATCTGGCGATTAGAAAATACAGAGAACTGATGAAAAAAGCTATCTTAATACTTTTTATTTCCTCGCTGCTTATCGCCGCTTGCGGGTCAGCCTCGCCTGTTTCACAGGATGGGAAAAAGACGATTGTGGTCACTTACTCCATACTGGGCGCGTTGGTGAAAGATCTGGTTGGCAACCAGGCAGTGGTAACCGTGCTCATTCCAAACGGGCAAAACCTGCACGAATGGGAACCTTCTGCCAGGGATATTGAGGCCCTTATGAAAGCCGACCTGCTGGTGCAAAACGGGCTGGAGCTTGAGAATGGCTTGCAAAAAACTTTTTCCCAGGCATCTACCGCCGGAGTGAAGATGTTTATCGCCACAGACCATATCACGGTTCGCCGGGTGAAAGCCGGTGAAGGTATCCCGAGTGCAGATCCCGACCAGGTAGCTGGTGCTGCGGATCCTCATATTTGGACTGATCCCTTGACGATGAAAGCCGTCATGCTTGCCCTGGCCGAGCAGCTCAAGACCGATCTGGGCATAGATCTGTCTGCACGGGCAGCCGACCTGGCCTCTCGGCTGGATGGCTTGAATAACGATATTACCAGCCTGGTTGCCACCCTTCCTGAAGCCAACCGCAGGCTGGTGACCGGCCATGAATCCTTGGGATACTTTGCCGAACGTTATGGCTTTCATCTGCTGGGTGCAATCATTCCCAGCCTGAATTCCCAGGCCGAGGTTTCAGCTGCCGGCCTGGCCACCTTGAAGGCCCTCATCCAGGGTAGCCAGATCAAGGCGATTTTCACAGAAGTCGGGACACCTAAATCCATCTCAGATAGCCTGGGCAGTGAGACCGGGGTGAAAGTCGTCCAATTGCCCACGCATATCCTTCCTGATGACGGATCATATTTCACCTTTATGCACCAGCTCGCCGGCACCATCGTGGAGAACTTGCATTGATTATGGACTTTTTTCTCCGCCCTTTCGCTGAAAATACATTCATGCTCAATGCTCTGCTGGCAGGGGTTTTGGTATCCATCGCCTGCGGGATTATCGGCACCTTCATCGTATTGCGCGGGCTGGCATTTATCGGTGATGCGCTGGCGCATGGTGTTCTGCCGGGTATTGCCGTGGCACTGCTGCTGAATTTCCCGGGTATCCTGGGCGCCACCGCCGGCGCGCTGGTTATGATCGGTGGCATCAGCCTGATCACCCATCGAACGCGACTGAGCTCCGACACAGCCATCGGGCTGTTGTTCGTCGGCATGCTGGCCTTGGGTGTGGTGATTGTCTCGCAGTCCAGCTCATTCAGTGGAGACCTGGTACGGGTGCTTTTTGGAGAAATCCTGGGCATTAACCCGGGTGCATTGCTGGTCCAGCTGGGCGCCACGCTGATCATCGTAATCACCGTGATTATTTGCGCCCGTCCATTCATCATGCTGTGCTTCAGTCCCGAGCAAGCCCAGGTGGCGGGTTTTTCGGTGGCCATTTACCACAACATCATGCTTGCTCTGGTGGCCCTCACGGTGATCACTTCATTTCAAACCGTCGGCACCCTGCTGGTGTTTGGCATGCTGCTGGCTCCCGCAGGTGCCGGTGCACTAATCGCCCGCCGCGTGCAAACCATGATGGTTTGGGCGGTTGGTCTCGGCACCCTTTCGGTTTACTTTGGATTGCTTGCCAGCTATTATCTCAACCTGGCAGCTGGTGCCTCCATCGTCCTGGTTGCAACGCTTGCCTTTTTTGTCGTCTTTTTCCTGCGTAGCCGGCCGCTTTCCGCCTTCGGCTCGCACCATGCGGGATAAGCTATGCAATCCGTGAACGAAATCCAGGAACCCATCAACACCTCGTGTGTAATTGCACACAACCTGGATATCGGCTACCAGGGAGAGATTATCGTCCCAGATGTAAGTTTCGAGCTCACCTGTGGTCAATCCCTGGCCCTGGTGGGCATCAACGGCTCTGGGAAAACCACCCTGCTGAAGACCATCGTCGGGTTGCTGCCACCCATCAAGGGCGAAATCCGCGTTCTGGGAAACCCTCCCGGGAAAAATCCGCAACAGCTTGCCTACCTCAGCCAGTTCCACGATGCCGGCTTCATCCTTCCATTGCGCGTGAAAGACGTGGTGCAGATGGGACGCTTCACCGATAAAGGACTGTTCGGGCGCATGACCTCTCAGGATGACCAGATCATCGATGCCTCCCTGGAGCGCATGGGCGTTGCCGACCTGCGTGATTCCCCGCTGCGCTTACTTTCGGGTGGGCAGCAGCAGCGGGTATACATGGCCCAGGTGCTGGCTCGCCAGGCCGACCTGATCGTTCTGGATGAACCCACCTCCAACCTCGACGCTTCTGGTCGTGAATTATTCTCTCGCATCATGGATGAGGAGCGCCAACGCGGTGCCATGCTCATTGTTGCCACGCACGATATCCAGCTTGCCTCAGAATGCAACCAGGCCATGCTGCTCGCGCATGAAGTGGTCGCCATCGGTCCTGGCACCGAGATCCTGACCCCCGATACTTTGCTGAAAACTTTCGGCATTGTCCTGCTTTACCAGGGTGAGGATAAGGGCGTGGGAATTGTGGAACGCGAGCACGGCCATAATTAATATTCACTTGTTGAAGGCTGGTAGCATATCATTTGCTTGGGTGTTGTTCTTAATGGGTATGGATTTTGCACCGGATTAATCTTGCGGCTAAATATGCCGATTATGCTATTCGTGCAAAATCGGGTCATGCACTGGCAATCATCTTTTAAGGAGATGAACTTATGACGCAGAAAGAGCTTGGCTATGTAGAGCTGGAGTGGACCTGTAAGCGCTGTGGCACGGTCAACCCTGGGATGCAGCGAGTGTGCGCCAATTGCGGGGCACCCATCCAGCAGGATGACGAATTCAAGCTGCCTGATCAGCAGGCGCTGATAACCGACCAGGACAAGCTGGCAGAAGCCAAGGCGGGACCGGCCATCCAATGCCCCTACTGCAATGTATATAACCCTGCCGGCACCAAGATCTGCAAGCAGTGTGGGGGTGACATCGAAGCAGGCCTGGCAAGGCAGGCAGGGCAGGTTTTGGGAGCTTTCCAGACTTCTGCTGTGCCTGATAAGCCCTGCCCCTATTGCAGCCAGCCGGTCAAGGCCAATGCAGCCCGCTGCCCGTATTGCGGCGGTGATTTATCAGTAGCAGCCCAACCTGCTGCTTCCCCAGCTACGCAGCCCCAGAAAACTCCCCGCTGGATGGTTTGGGGTGGCATCGCCTTGGGGGTGGTTCTGCTTGCAGCCTTCATTGCCTTTATCGTCGCCAACAGCCGCAGGGAGGAAGTCACCGCCAGCGTGGCAGATGTCCGCTGGCAGTTATCAATCGAGATCCTGGCTCTCCAGCCAGTCACACACAGCGCCTGGAGTGAGCAAGTGCCAGCCGGAGCCACGGATGTTACCTGCCGTGACAGGTTCAAGGAAACCAGTAACAGCCCGGTTGCCAACGCCACCGAAGAATGTGGCACTCCATATACTGTTGATGTGGGTAGCGGGGCCGGAAAGGTTGTCCAGGATTGTGTTTACCAGGTTTACGCCAGCTATTGCGATTACACGGTTCAGGAATTGGGCCTGGTAAATACTGCCGTGGCTGCTGGAGCTGATACCAACCCTTACTGGCCGGCATTCAGCTTGCAGCCTGGGCAGCAGGAAGGCAATCGGTCTGAGCAATACCAGGTTACCTTCGATACGGGTGAGCTAACCTACACATATTCCATATCAGATGCAGCTGAATTTGGCCAGTATACCCTTGGCTCGCAGTGGCTGCTGAGCGTCAACGGTTTTGGTAACGTGAATGTGATTGGTCAAAAATAAAAAGCTGCCCGGCTGAGCAGCTTTCAGAGGCGTCGACGGGATTTGAACCCGTGATCAGGGTTTTGCAGACCCTTGCCTTGCCACTTGGCCACGACGCCTGGGTAAATAGAAGAAAATTGCTGACTGGTGATTTTCTTGGCCATCTTTACCTGTAAAATCAGCAATCAGCAAGCAAAGGGTAGAGCGGGCGATGGGACTCGAACCCACGACCTTCTCCTTGGCAAGGAGACGTTCTACCAACTGAACCACGCCCGCATGTCTGACTTGCTCCCGTCAGAAGTGCCGAGAGTCAGGATCGAACTGACGACCCCGCAATTTTCAGTCGCGTGCTCTACCAACTGAGCTATCTCGGCTTATTCGTCCGATTTTCCAGAATGCGGGCTAATTTTACCAGATGCATGCGCATTGTCAAGCATCGCCAAAAAAGGGACATGTCTATATTACATTGACAGCACCGCCCAAAATGAATACTCATTCACCCTTTATTAACTTGCCTTTTTATTCGAACTATGTCATAATAATGGTGCGAACATCTGGGTGCCCCCCTCACCCAGGTGTTCGCAATTTAATGGAAAAATCACACCAATATCATCATCCTGGAATTATTCGCTGCATTTTGGCTTGACTTATTATTAATAATTACTCTATAATTAGCATGCAACGCTCCGAAAAGGCTCGTCAGGTGAAAATCTGATGCGCAGAGTCATGGGTCTAAATCCATTTCCCCTGGTGGACATGATCCCAGACCGCCGATAATGGCAAACCAGGTGAAAACCTGGGACGCAAAGTCATGGGTCTAAAGCCAGCCCCGCTGGCCATGATCGCCAGACCACCGAACAGGCAAAGTCAGCGAAAGCTGGCGACGCAAAGTCATGGGTCTAAAGCTTTTATACTAATCTATGGAAGCTATGATTGCCAGATTACCGAAGAGCGTTGGATTGTTTTACTAAGATCGAGTGGGTAGATTCCCGCTCAATAGTGTTCTGTCACTGCCATCCCGGTCACACCGGAACTTTCAGTCGTGCAAGCCTGCATGTAATCTCATAAACGCTTAGCGCTCACAATGATTGCCCACAATAATAGATCCATGGTGCCAAGATTCCCCTTTGCCAGGGCAGCTATGATGTAACCTTCTATTGCTTTTGAGAATGCATGGAATGCGACCTCCGTTTCGACCAAATACAGAAATGGAGGGTATAGCCCTACGATTTGATACTTGGGCTGCTACGTTCGTTGCCCCCACCCAGATTCGAACTGGGGTTTTAGCCGCATCCCCTTAATGGGGACCGAGTCCCCTCAATGGGGGTTGAAAGGGCTATTATCAACAGGAAAAAGAAAAAGCACCGTACATTACGGTGCCTATTCGTTGCCCCCACCCAGATTCGAACTGGGGTTTTAGGTTGATGAAAGATATTTTGCAGTTTCATCCCATAAGTCGGGAATATCCAGCGCCTCTCCGAATTGCTCCACCCAATATCTTATTCGCTCACGATCCAGGTTTGGATGACTGTTCGCAACAGCTTGAATATCGTCCAAATCTTTAGCACGATGGGCAACAGCTTTCATAATGATCAGGTCTTCAGGAGTAGGTAAACGTAATTCCACACCACTAAACTCGATAACATGACTACGCTCGACCATCTCAATTTCAAACGGAATGACACCAAGGGAAATATCGATATCTATTGCACTCATAATATGTCGCAAAAGCAACACCCGGTTTTTCCGAGCAAACTGGACTGCATCTGGGATTCTGGGCTCAATCTCCTGTTTGGCTGCTTCTTCGATGAATTTGGGTATATCTTCGAGATTAATTAAGAAGACTGCATCCAAGTCGACTGTATAGCGTGGCGTGCCTAAAAGACTGGCTGCCACCCCACCTATGATTACCCCCTGACCATTGAATTTCTCCAACAGGTTATGAACAGCTTGCAAAGGTGCCAAGAATGGGGTTATATTTTTGGTTTCTGATTGGTTGCTTTTTCTTTTATTTTTGCCCATCGCTCAAAGACTTCCATCTCACTGGGATCCTGTTGAGGTAATCCCAGCACTTTTCCCATCCCTACGGCAGCATTCAGTTGCTGCCAGCGCAGCTCCAGCGATGCTCTCCTGCGTTCCTGGGCGATGCCAGCCTCCACCTCTGCCCAGCGAGCTTTATAAGCCTTCAAGTCATCTTTCAAAGCCATTGAATCATTATAGCATACAGGTAAATCAAAACGACCGCCTGACCGGTGGTTGTTGCGTTGCCCCCACCCAGATTCGAACTGAGGTTTTAGCCGCATCCCCTTAATGGGGACCGAGTCCCTTCCACAGGGATTGAAAGGGCAATTATCAACAGGAAAAAGAAAAAGCACCGTACATTACGGTGCCTATTCGTTGCCCCCAC
>CAYLPS010000145.1:0-6779 GCA_964385625.1 uncultured Anaerolineaceae bacterium
CCTGGGGGGTGGGCGTGGGCAGCAAGGGTGGGTTCTTAACCATGCCCACCACCGCCTGGATCACGTTGATATCGACGATACTCACTGGCCCCGTGTCGACCCGCAGGTAATATCCATTGCCAGAAGGGACCACGTTGCCTATATAGGTGATCACTTGCGCGCCATCCATGGTGGTCATGGTGAGTGTATAGGCGGGAGTGGCCAGCCCGACGGCATCTAGCGCCACGTCTTGAGCCAGCGTCTCTTTCACCGGGAGCTCCAGCAGCTGGGTGACATTCGTCTGGATTTTAGCCGAATCCACCGTCTCCACCGGGATACCGGCGATCACCCATTGGATGGTATCCGGGTCTCGGTAGGTGGTGATGCTCTCTCCCGTGTTATCCGCCACCGTGATGCGGTCCACCCCGGCCAGCGTGATGCTGTACAGCTTTTCAGGCGTGGCAGTGGGGGTTTGGGTGGCTACATCGTTGGTTTTCTGGCCCTGGAAGTGCTGGAAAACGACCACGAACACACCTGCCAGGACGAATATGCCCAGCATGATCCAAGTGTTGCGTCGTACCATAGGCTTTACCCGTGCCTCCGCCGAGCTACGAACGACCAGACACCCGCGACCAGGATGGCCGCCGGTATGGCGATCACGGAAACGAAAAAGATCATGTTCTGCGTGTAGCCCTGGAAAGGCACCAGGGAGCGCGTGGTAGCCGGTTTGGGCGTCAGGCTGATCAGGTTTTCCACCTTGGCAGCCCAATCGATCGAGTTCACAATCAGGTCACCGTTGCCGTACACCGAATAGTTGCCGTTCATGGCAAAATCGGGATCGCCGATGACTACCAGGCGGGCGTTGGTGCTCGAATTCTGGGCGGCGACGGCCACCGTCACCGGTCCGAATATATCCACCCCTTGATCAGGAGCAGGGTCGTTAGCGCTGACCGACGCCAGGTCGCTTTCCGCCCACGATTGAGAGGAGGTCTTTACCAGCTCCGTCTTGGTGTAGTCTGTGCCGGCATCCTGGTTGATCCCCACGCTGCGCGAGGTGGGGAACAGTACCGTCATCCCTTTCAGGTTTTGGGTAATGGCATGCTGGGCATACAGGTTCGGGTCGGCAATGGCAATGTAGGGCTGCTGGAATTGCTGGGCAGCCACCTGGTCGATGATGATATCGTTGCCCAGCACGATGCCGTAGGTATCCGCCAGGTCGCTTGCCAGGGGGTCTGCGGCATCCCCAAAGTCAGTGGCGATGGTCGGTTCCTCCATCACCACCAGTGAGCCGCCATTTTTGAGGTAGGTATCCAGCATGCCCACCTCATGGTCGGTGAGCGGCTTCATCGGGCCGGCCACCACCACCACGCTGGCATCCTCGGGGATTTTGTCGCTGCTGAGCAGGTTCAAGCTCGAAACGGTGTAGTTCTTATTTTCCAGCGCTGATTTTAATGTCGAGTACGACTGGTTCCCTGTGGCATCGATCGAGACTTCGCCTTCACCGGTCAGGAAATAGATGGCGTGCTGGCCTGGATTCATCAGCCTGACCAGGGCGCCGGTGACCTCCGTTTCGGTGGCGCTGGCAGCTGATTGTCTGGCGGTCCCCATGTACAGCACGATGGTTCCATCGGCGGGTTTCCCGGCCTGCTGCCAGGCGACGGGGTCTGAATCCTGGTCGATGAAATCGTATTCGAATTTTCCCCTGCCCTCGTAAATATATTTATCCAGCAGGGTCTTGGCTGTCTGCATGGAGCTGGAGCTATTTTCCGAGAAAAAGCCCTTGGCAACCACCTTGTCGGGCAGGCTTTTCAGCGTATCGACGGTCTCCTTGGCCAGGCTGTTGGATTGGTCTTCAGAGATATCCCAGCGTTTGGTGTTTTTATACACGAAGAAATTGACCACCACCAGGATGCCGAAAAACGCCACCGACATAATGAACGCATTGCTTCCGTAACGGGCTTGCCTGCCGGTCAGGCTCTGCCGCACCGACTCCGGGTCGATGAAGACGTAGACCGCCAGGGCCACTACGAAAACGCCCAGGCTGATTTGTAAGCTCAGATTAAATTGCCTTTGAATGATATAGAGTGCCACCGCAGCTGCCAGGACAATGATCGATAATGTGATGGCAGACCTGCGGATGATAAGACGCCAGTTGGCTTTCATTAGCGCCACCTCCGAACCTCAATGGAAACCGTGCCCAGGAACAGCGAAAATGCCGTGATGCTCAGGAAATAGACCGCGTCGCTCAGGTCGATGGTTCCCTGGTAAAAATTAAGTGAATAATGGTTAATTAAATTAAGGTAGTTCATGATCTGGCTGCCCATGCTGCTGGTGTTGCTCATGGGGCTGATCACGAACCACAGGATCAAAACCACCGCCAGGCTGACGAAGAACACCACCACCTGGTTATTGAACAGCGAGGAGATGAAAATCCCGATCGCCACCAGGCTGGCTGCCATCAGCACCAGGCCGACATAGCCGCTCAGCAGCACTCCCTGGTCGATGCCCGGGGTGACGAATCGATTCAAGATGATCGGGAATACCCAGGTGATGGCCAGCAGTGAGAGCATGAACATGAAAGTGCCCAGCCACTTGCCGACGATCAGTTCCCAATCTTTGACCGGTGCGGTCAGCATCAGCTCCATTGTCCCCGTGTGCACCTCTTCGGCGATGGAGCGCATGGTGATGGCCGGCATGGCGAATACCATCAGGATCACCATCCACGGGCCGGTCACGATATCCGGCCCTGGAGCATACGACTGGCCGTACATGGCGTAGATGTTAGCCTGGGCCAATGCGTTGAAAAACATATAGCCAAGAATGATCATGAAAAAGAATGCCACGACGTAAGCTATGGGATTGGTAAAAAACAGCTTATACTCTCGCCGGGCGATCGTCCACATATTACGCATGAAAACCTTCCTTAATCGCTGAATTCCAGCCTGCGTTTGCTTCAATCCTGGAAGGAGGCAGGCTGATCGGCGCTTGAATCATCCATTTGAGGCAGCTCAGGCTCATCGCGGGTCAGCTCCAGGAAGATATCTTCCAGGCTGAGATCGATGTTCTTAAGCTCCAATAAATCGTATCCGGCATCAATCACCTTGCGGGCGATCGTCGGGCGCAGGTCCTTGCCGGGTGGGCAATCGATTTCTACCACCCCTTCCTCGATTTTGCTCACCTCACCAACCCCCGATACTTCACCGACCAGTTTCTCCAGCCCATCCCCATCGCCGCTCACCCGTAGAGCGATCCGCTGCACGCCGGTCAATCCCGCCTGTAATCTCTCGGGGGTATCTTCAGCCACGATCTTCCCCTTGTTGATGATCAGCACCCGGTCGCAGATCTGCTGCGCTTCCGAGAGGATATGGGTGGAGAGCAACACCGAGCGCTCTTTGCCGATCTCGCTGATCAGGTTGCGTACCTCTTTGATCTGTGCCGGGTCCAGGCCGATGGTGGGTTCATCCAGGATCAGCACCTCCGGCTCGTGCAACAGGGCCTGCGCCAGCCCGATGCGCTGGCGCATACCTTTGGACAGGTTGCCGATGTAGCCATCGGCCCGCTCGGTCATGTGCACGATCCCCAGCACATCGTCCACCCGGTCTTCTGCATCCTTGATATGCCGCAGGTCGGCCATGTATTTCAGGTAATCAAAAACGGTCATGTCGCGATATAAAGGCACGGTTTCGGGCAGGTAGCCCACCCGTTTTCTGACCTCGAGCGATTTTTCGACCACATCGAATCCCGCGACCCGCGCCCTGCCAAAGGTGGGGGGCATGAAGCCCGAAAGGATACGCATGGTTGTGGTTTTGCCCGCCCCATTGGGACCCAAGAAGCCCAGGATTTCCCCATCATTGGCCTGGAATGTCAGGTTATTGATCGCCCGGCGTGGACCGTAATCCTTCGTTAAACCTTCCACTTCGATCATACACAACTCCTATATAAACGAATAAAAGCACCGCCGCCGTATTCCCGGAGGCTGTGCTGTTTTCCCTGGTTATGCAGTTATCAATCTGGGTATAAAACCATGACTAAATGTAATAATCACTGTGTAAGACTATACATTAAAAAAAGTGTCCAAGTCAAGTGGTTAGCTGAAGTCTAATCGAATGCTAATCTAGGCGCACCCAGCCCGGGTTGTTTGACTTTTTCTATTTCATTGGGTAAAATAACGCATCCTTCACGGAACCTTTTTTAGATGCTGCTTTTAATGTCATTCCCCGTAACATAAACCCAGGCGCCAGGGCGTGTGGGAAATTTGTTTGTTTAAATCGATCACGATGGAGTTGAAGATGATGGATATCCTAGGTCTTGCCCGGCACGGTTTGAATGGATTTGAGCAAATTGCAATCTTGGGTGTCGTGGTGGTGGCGATCATCAGCCTGCTGTACGCCTGGTTCCTGCGCGGCAGGGTGCTGTCGAAAGATAAAGGCACCCCCAAGATGCAGGAGGTGTGGAATGCCATCCGGGTTGGCGCCAACAGCTACCTGAACCGCCAGCTGCGCTCGATCCTGCCCCTGATCCTCGTCTTAACGGTAGCCCTCTTCCTGTCCGTTTACATCGTGCCTCCATCGCTGGAAGCGCGTGAGTGGTACTGCATCTTCCTGCAGGGGGTGGATGCCCACAATGTCCAGGCTCTCACCAGCTGCGCGGCAGGCATCACCCAGGCTGCCACTCCCCAGGCCTACCAGCAGATCCTGGTCATCATCGGCCTGGCACGCATGATTGCCTTCGTGATGGGCGCTTCGTTCTCCCTGATCGTGGGCCAGCTGGGCATGCGTATGGCCATCCAGGCCAGCGTGCGCGCCGCCTCCGCCGCCCGGCGCGGCTTCAACGAGTCGCTTTCCATCGCCTATTATGCCGGCACGATCACCGGCATGCTGACCGATGGCCTGGGTCTGTTCGGCGGCACGATGATCTTCATGATCTTCGGCCGGGCTGCTCCCGATGCCCTGCTGGGGTTTGGCTTTGGCGGCACCCTGCTGGCGCTGTTCATGCGCGTGGGTGGCGGCATTTACACTAAAGCCGCCGACGTGGGCGCCGACCTGGTCGGCAAGATCGAGCACGATATCCCCGAGGATGACCCCCGCAACGCGGCGGTGATCGCCGACCTGGTGGGCGATAACGTGGGCGATTGCGCCGGGATGGCCGCCGATATTTTCGAAAGCTACGAGGTGACCATCGTCTCGGGCCTGATCCTCGGCCTGGCGCTGGTTGCCCTCACCGGTGACTTGAAGTGGATCGTTTACCCGCTGATCATCCGTGCCATCGGCGTGTTGAGCTCCATCCTGGGCACTTTCACCGTGCCCATCTGGGAACGCTTCCCGCTCAAGTTCCTGCGTGCCCATGACGCCGAAGAGGCCATGTTCCGTTCCTACGAGGTCTCCAGCGTCAACACCATCCTGTGGTCCTTCCTGCTGGCCTTCTTATATGCCGGGGATTGGAGGCTGGCCATGCTCACCACCATCGGCGTGGGCCTGGCCGTGGCTTTCAACCCGCTCACCTCCTACTTCACCTCAACCAAGAAGGAACCGGTCAAGGAGATCGTGGCGGCCTCCAACGGAGGCCCGGCCACTATGATCCTGTCGGGGCTCTCGGTGGGCATGGAGTCCAGCGTGTGGGCTTTGTTCGTGATCGCCATCAGCTTTGTGCTGGCCATGGTGCTGTACGGCTCCAGCGGCACCACCTACGTGCTGTATGCGGTGGCCATGGTGGGCATCGGCATGCTCAGCCACACCGGCAACAACGTGGCCATGGACTCGTACGGCCCGATCTCCGATAATGCCAACGGCATCGGCGAGATGTGCTGGCACGACCTGGAGGACGAGGAGACCCTCAAGGCCCGCCAGATCATGGCCGACCTGGACGCGGTGGGCAACACCACCAAGGCCATCACCAAGGGCGTGGCCATCGCTTCGGCGGTGATCGCCGCGGTCAGCTTGTTCGCCTCCTTCATCACCGACATCGGCAACGTGCAGAGGCAGCTGGGCTTCCCCGTCATGGAGGCCATCCGCGTGTCAGACACGCGCGTATTCATCGGCCTGCTCATCGGCGGCGCCCTGCCCTGGCTATTCAGCTCGCTCTCCATCCGGGCGGTCACCCGGGCCGCCGGGCTGATCGTCGAAGAGGTAAGGCGCCAGTTCCGCATCCCGGGGCTCATGGAGGGCAAGGTGCAGCCCGATTATGCGCGTGCCGTGGGCATCTCCACCACTGCCGCACAAAAAGAGCTCATTCCCCTCGCCACCATCGCCGTGCTGCTGCCCCTGGCCCTGGGCCTGGTGCTGCAGGTAGAGGCCCTGGGTGGCTTTTTGGCGGGCATCATCCTCAGCGGGCAGCTGCTGGCGGTCTTCATGGCCAATGCGGGCGGCGCCTGGGATAATGCCAAGAAATCCATCGAGGACGAGCCGCGCAACCTGGCCGCCAACACCGGCAAGGGCTCCGAGCGCCACAAGGCCGGGGTGGTGGGCGACACCGTGGGTGACCCGCTCAAGGACACCGCCGGCCCCGCCTTGAACCCCATGATCAAGGTGGTCAACCTGGTCAGCCTGATCATGGCGCCGGTCATCGTAAAATACAGCGAATCCCCGCTGGTGTCCTACTCGGTGGCGCTGCTGTTCCTGGTGGCCATCGGTTGGGCGATCATGCGCAGCAAGAAGCCGGCTGCCGCTGCGGCTATAGATCCCAGCGAATCCCTTCCAGGGAAGGAATAAGCGAGCAAACGCAACCGCTAGCTGCAGGCTTTTCGTATCAGCCGATAAGATCTCATCAAGCAGGATAAAAAGGACCAGCATGTTTTCAGTACC
>CAYLPS010000146.1:0-6663 GCA_964385625.1 uncultured Anaerolineaceae bacterium
GGGAGGGGTGGGGGTGTTGCTGGCTGGGGGACTGGTGTTTGGTGACCTGAAGCTGGTAGTGGGACGATGGGCAGTCAAGAAAAGATAAGACAATTTTTATCTGATATTTATCTAATATAATAAATTAATCAAGCTATTAAGATAAATAAGGTAAAATATGTAATAATAAGCTATTATTCAGTAATATCTGCCAAATTGCTGAAAATACCAAACCAAAGGAGGAAATTAATTATGAATAAGATCGAGATTGTTAAAAAAGCATTTAGTTTTGCCACCCCGGAGGAGGAGAAGAGGTCTTATTACGCAGATGACTTTAAGGCTAGCGACGTGTCAGGCGCTGTCTGGGATAAAACCGCCTGGCTCAGCATGAGCGATCTGTACCGGGCATCAGTACCTGACGCCGGCTTCATCTTCGACGAAATTCACCAGGATGGAGAAGATGTCATTGCAACCGGTCATTTCACCGGAACCTTCATGCATGACATGGATCTCTCGATGTTAAATCTCGGGGTAATCAAGGCGACTGGCAAGCCGTTAAAATTCCCATCCGGTAGCAGCCGGGTTAGTTTTAGAGGCGATAAAATTATTGCCAATGAAAGCCTGACAACCGGGCCTGAAGCCGGCCTAGCTGGATTTTTGAATGTCTTCAGGAATGGTGCGGAGTAGAAAAGCATCATCCGGTAATAGTCACCACGAATCGTCCGCCATCGAAGGTGGACGATTTTCGGTTAATAAATTTAGAAACTACATCCAGACGAATATAGCTCCATGCATGCTACTATATTGTAAAGGGGAATATAATTTGCCTCGTTGAACAAAAAAACAGAATGAAAATAGTTCACCACCAATGAGGAATATTGAGGACTTTAGAGGCTAGAAGCTGATAACGGATACCAAGGAGAGCGCTTGGCTCAGGTTGTTGACACGGATTACACGAATTGAGATTTTACAGCCTATATAAGTAGTTAATGCGGTTTTTTTTTCTGATCACACATATTCGAAATGATGGAGATAAGTGAGCGATAGAATGCTAGAGATTATTAGAATGATACTGGGGCCGGTGGCGACGAATGCCTACCTGGTGGCAGAACCAGATAGCAAGAACGCGGTGGTCATTGACCCAGCCTGGGATGGCGAGCGGATCGTGGGAGAAGCTTCACACCGCAATTGGCAGATCGGACAAATCTGGTTGACGCACGCACACTTCGACCATATTGGAGGCATCGCCGGGATTATCAATGGAATGAAAGAACCGCCATCTATTGCGCTGCATCCGGCAGACCTACCGCTCTACCGGGCCCAGGGGGGAGCAGCGTTATTTGGGATGCGAATTGGGAAGAGCCCTGAACCCACAATACACCTGGAACACGGCCAGACCTTAAGGCTGGGAGAGCATCTATTTGAAGTGCGTCATTCCCCAGGTCACACCCCCGGGCACGTGGTGTTTTATTGTGCCTTACATAAAGTGATGTTTTGCGGGGATGTGATTTTCGAGGGCAGCATTGGGCGCACCGACCTGCCTGGTGGGGATTTCGATACACTGATGAAAAGCATCCGCGAACAAGTCCTGTCTTTGCCGGAGGATACCCGGCTGCTCTCGGGCCATGGTGGGGAAACAACCATTGGGAATGAATGTAGAAGCAACCCTTTTTTAACGTAAATACAAAAATATTAACCACAAAGGACGCGAAGTACACCAAGAATCAATAAATAATATCCTTGGTGTCATCAGTGCTCTTCGTAGTTTTCTATTATTATTTTATTTGGCGTAGTCGACGGCGCGGGTCTCGCGGATGACGGTGACCTTAATCTGGCCTGGGTAGTGCATGGTCTCTTCGATGTTTCTGGCAATGTCACGCGCCAGGCGGATGGATTCCAGATCGTCGATATCCTCGGGCTTGACAAAGATGCGCACTTCGCGGCCCGCCTGTAAGGCAAAGCTCTGGCTGACACCCTTGAATGAGTTAGCCAGGTCCTCCAGAGAGCGCACACGCTGGATATATTGTTCCAGGCTCTCACGGCGGGCACCAGGTCGGGCGCCGGAGATGGCATCGGCAGCCTCGGCAATGGCGGCTTCCACCGATTCCTGCTCGATTTCATGGTGATGGGAGGCAATGGCATTGATCACAACAGGCTCGATGCCATAACGCTTGGCGAATTCAGCACCCAGCATGGCGTGGGTGCCCTCCATATTATGATCCATGGCTTTACCCATGTCGTGCAGCAAACCGGCCATCTTGGCGATCTCGACATTGGCGCCCAATTCTGAAGCGATCACTGCTGACAGGCGGGCCACTTCAACAGCGTGGTCGAGCTGATTCTGCCCATAAGAAGTGCGGAATTTAAGCCTGCCCAGCATCTTGGTGATTTCGGGATGCAAGCCCGCTACGCCGGCGTCGAAGACTGCCTGCTCACCGGCTTCCACGATGATGCGGTCGACTTCATGCTGTTCATTCTTGAGCACCTTCTCGACGTGGGCAGGATGAATGCGGCCGTCCAACACCAGCTTGGCTAAAGAGCGGCGGGCAACTTCACGGCGCACAGGATCGAAGCAGGATATGGTGACAGCTTCAGGGGTATCATCGACGATCACATCGACACCGGCTGCTTGCTCAAAAGCGTGGATGTTACGACCATTACGCCCGATGATGCGACCCTTCATTTCATCGGAGGGGATGGAGACTGTGGATGTGGTCACCTCACTGACGTGGTCGGAAGCGACGCGCTGAATGGCGGTGGTGATGATCTCACGGGCACGCCGCTCACCGTCTTCCTGCGCTTCGGCCTCCACCTGGCGGATAATGCGGGCCATATCATCGCGGGCGTCTTTTTCCACCTCAGAAAGCAGCACCGCACGGGCTTCCTCCTGAGACATCTGGGAAATACGCCCCAGTTCTGAGAGCTGGTCTTCGTACATTTTTTCGATTTCATTGGAGCGTTTATCGATCGCGCTCTGGCGTTTATTGAGCGCCGCCTCACGCTTTTCCAGGCGGTCGGTGCGGTTATCCAGCTCTTCACGCCGCTTGATCAGGCGATCTTCCTCCCGGCTGACATCCGCCCTCCTGCGGGTTACCTCAGCCTCTGCTTGCTGGCGAATTTGCAGGGCTTTATCCTTAGACTGCAGCTCAATTTCCTTGGCTTTCTCTTCAGCATCGATAATAATATTTTCGGCTTTCAACTGAAAGCGGGCTTTCTGCTGCCTGGCGAGAAAGTAATACAAAGCATAGCCAATGGCCACCCCGCCGGCAAGTGCGACAATTGCAATGGTCACTACTATCACTGGATCCATGATATGCCCTCATCACTTGATAAAATTTGCCAATTAAGATATAGCCCCTTTGTATTATTCATCCTCGGGCTCCTGATTTTCATCCCACACGCGGGTAACCACATTCTTAATAATCTCATAAGAGAAACCGCGCCTGGCCAGATAGCTGCCGAGCTTGTTACGAAAATCACGCACCTGGTAACCCTGGTAATGTCGCGATTGTTTTAGCGCAGCCTGATAGGCAAGTGCTTCCTCGTCCAAACCCTCCAGCGCTTTTTTAATGGCTGAATCGGCAAGTCCGCGCTGGTGGAGCTCATAGGCCAGCGCTCGCCGGCTACGCGGGCGAAATTCGCTGCGGTTCTCCACCCAATCCCTGGCGAAACGCTCATCATTCACCAGCCCACTGCGCTCCAGGCGTTTGAAAACATCCTCGATTACCTCGGGAGAAACGGCGTGTTTTTCGAGGTTACGCTGCACCTCGGCGCGCGAACGTGGACGATAATCCAGATAGCGCAAAGCCTGCATATAAGCCATTTCACGCTCATCTTCAGCGCGCAATTTCGCAATCTTGCTGGTGCTTAACTGCTGCCCCACCTGCAGCCAGGCGGCTGTGATGCGGGTGAGACCAAAGGAATATTCATTGTCCACATACACGTTGACGCGATTGGGGTGATGTTTTTGAACCTTGATAGCGGTGACCTTCCCGCCAGCGACACTGTCATTCATAGAAATCTCCAATAATAAAAGCCGCGTCCCTCCTCCTCGGGTCACGGCAGTGAAAAATCGCTGATGAGTACTAATTAATGTCCAGTGTCGATATAGGATTGGGAAAATCACAATCCATTGTGAGGGATTAAAAACCCATTTACCCTATCAGGGCGATGCCGGATAGATTTTGTTTGAGGCACATAGCATAAGAAAATTGAGAGGTTTAATCAGAATAATCTCAACCTTCACATGTTGTATCAACACTACCCGTTTTTACGCCAACCTGTTTCAGATTGAAGCGCACAACCAATCACAAACCAGGTTATCCAGACACAGAACGTTTCAAAATTCTCAATTCAGTTTTTATTCAAAACCGCAGCTGCAGGAAGATGGAAAAAACCTCGCAGCATCAGGTATATTGCCGGGTTTACCAGGAGCTCGCCAAAATGATGAAGATTAAGCCACCATATGACCCGGCTGTTGTTAATCACTTTTCACAATGAAGTAAAAAGCAGATAATTCAGATAACGATGAATATATTATACATGAATTTATGTGAAAGAGGCAAAAATACTCTTGTAATTTTCATAAATTCGCAAGATGCGGTTGAACAAGAAGCTTCGAGGGGTGAAATACCAGGCTGTGTAGATGGGAGCCCCAGCGCCCTCCCCATCCCAACAAATATGAATTGGGAATGGCGACAAAAACAAGTTTTGGGAGATTAGAAAAACGAAGAAAACCTTAATCATTTATTATACAAAGAAAATTTTACGAAGCTAGGAGGCGAGATAAAATATGCCAGATTAATAAGAGTTTCAGACGAACTACCAGTGTGTCATTGGTGGGCAGGGAGGTATAAGCATGATCAAAGTCACAGCTGAAGAAGCATTGGAATACCACCGCCTGGATGGGAAAGCGGGAAAAATCTCGGTGATGCCAACCAAGCCGATGGAAACCCAACGGGACCTGAGCCTGGCATATACGCCTGGAGTGGCTGTGCCGGTATTGGAAATCGAGAAAAACCCAGAGCTGGCATATGAATATACCTCGAAGGGAAACCTGGTGGCGGTGGTGACCAATGGCACAGCCATCCTTGGGCTGGGTAATCGTGGCGCGCTGGCGGCGAAACCAGTCATGGAAGGCAAGGGGGTGCTATTCAAGAGATTTGCCGACGTGGATGTGTTCGATATTGAGCTCAATACAGATAATCCGGAGGTGATCATCCAGACCGTGGCAGCGATTGCTCCGTCATTTGGAGGCATCAACCTGGAAGATATCAGGTCACCCGAGTGTTTTTATATTGAGGAAACCCTTAAGGGAATGCTGGACATCCCGGTGTTCCATGATGACCAGCATGGCACAGCGATCATCTCGGGGGCCGCGCTGGTGAACGGGTTGGAGCTGGTGGGAAAGAAGCTCGAAGAGGTGCACATCACCATGGCGGGGGCAGGGGCAGCAGCCATCTCGTGCGCCGAGCTGATGATCCGCCTGGGAGCGCGCCGGGAGAACATCATCCTGGTGGATACAACTGGGGTAGTGTACAAGGGGCGCCAGAAGGAGATGAACCCGTATAAGGAACGTCTGGCGAACGACACCGGCAAGCGCTCCTTGGCTGAAGCAATGGAAGGCGCAGACGTTTTCTATGGGCTGGCGGTTGCCAATATCCTGACCCCGGAAATGGTGAAGACCATGGCCGAAAGGCCGCTGATCTTCGCCATGGCCAATCCCGACCCCGAGATCAACTATGAGCTGGCCAAGGAGGCCCGCTCTGATGCAATCGTGGCGACGGGACGGTCGGATTATCCCAACCAGATCAACAACGTGCTGGGCTTTCCGTTCATATTCAGGGGGGCGCTGGATGTGCGCGCCAGAGCGATCAACGATGAGATGAAGGTGGCAGCCTCGCAGGCGCTGGCAGCGCTCACCAAAGAGGACGTGCCTGACAGCGTGTTACGGGCGTACGGCCTGGATTCGCTCAAGTTTGGGCCGGATTACATCATCCCCAAGCCACTGGACCCGCGGGTGATGCTGTGGGAAAGCCCGGCAGTGGCTAAAGCCGCGATGGTGACGGGCGTGGCACGCAAGCTGATCGACCTGGCTGAATACCGTCAGCAGCTCGCTTACCGGCAGGGGATGGGTGAGCAGGTGCGATATTTCATAATGAACAGCGCCAAGGCAGCCACGCCCCCCAAGCGGATCGTGTTTGCGGAGGGCGAAGAGACCAAAATTTTGCGAGCTGCAGCGCAGATCAGGGATGAGGGGATTGGGATTCCCATCCTGGTGGGGAGGGAAGGAGTGATCCGTGATAAATTGGGACAATTGGGGCTGGGGGACGAGCTGCAAATTGTAGATCCTGAAAATTTCCCACGCCTTGAAAATTACGCCGAGAATTACAGCAAGCTGCGCCAACGCAAGGGGGTCACCATCTGGCAGGCCAGGCGCAGGATGCTCGAGCCGAATGTATTTTCAGCCATGATGGTTAAAATGGGGGACGCAGAAGCCTCAGTTTCAGGGCTGACCTTCGACTATCCCGATGTGATCCGCCCGGCACTACGCATCCACCATACGCAGCCGGGTAAACGCATCGCCGCAGGGGTGTATATCATGATCATCGGCAGGCGCACCTACTTATTCAGCGACGCCACGGTGAACATTGACCCAAGTGCTGAAGACCTGGCGGATATTAC
>CAYLPS010000147.1:0-6606 GCA_964385625.1 uncultured Anaerolineaceae bacterium
GGTGCGAGTGGGGGTCGGGCTCGGGTTGGGTGGCGTGCCGGTGCGCGTTGGTGTAGCTGTGGGAGGCGGGTTGCCGTTCCCATTATCATGCAGCACGTCCAGGTATTGCCCAAACCCCGAAGCCGATGCCCATTCCACGGCTGATTCTACTGAGGTGCCCTCACCCCATTCGTTAAATGTGGTCACTAACTGCCAGGGATCACCGGAAACCACCATTGACTTGACATTAGATGTCCAGGTGGTCAGGTTACGCTCCAGTCGCGGGGCATCGCCCTTCTTCCAAAAGCCCGGGCTGATGGCGTAGCTGTAACCTTTCTGCTCGTCTGTGGCTACTGCCGGGCTGTACTGGTGCCAGCTATCAGGCTGGCTGCCGCAGGTACGGTAACCGGAGAATACCTTAAGCACAAGGTAAGCCGGGTGCCCTAGTGCATTGTTAGCCTGCACCCAGCGGTCCGCCATGCTGCAGCCATCTGCGGCATCGGCGTACACGAACAGAACGAACTTGCCGCTCACCCGCAGGTAGCTTGGGTCCGATCCATAATGGCTCTGGATGTATTGCAGATCATTCTCGATCTGTGCCACACTTGGATCGCCCAGCGACTCGGATTCATAATATAAGGCCCAGCGGAAGCCCGGATTCGATGAGCCGGGGGTGGCGCCCAGGATGGTTGCCACGCGCTGGTCGGTTTTTGAGCCCTGCCCCCACCACGATAGGATCGCAGCATCGATGTTGCCATAGGTCATGGCGCTGATATGGCTGTGAATCACCGGTACCGAGCTTGAGTCGTAAAAGCCCAGGCTGGGGGTGTAGTTGGTGAAAGGATCGTAGCCCTGCTGGTTCCAGGCTTCGGGGAACCAGGGATACACAAACGCCGCCCGGATGGGGAAGCCAGGCTGGCTATCACCCGGGAGGGTCGGGGTGGGGTTCGGCGGGTTGGGCGAAGTTGCCGTGGGAACCGAGGGGCTGGTTGCCGTTGGCGCGCCTGTGTGAGTGGCCGTGGGGTTGGGTGGTAGGGTCTGCGTGGCAGGGGGTGCTGAAGTGCTCGTTTCGCTCGGAGCCGGTGAATCCAGCTCGACCAGCAGCTGGGGTATATGGTTGCTATCATCCCTGGATGCCAGATTGATGGCTGTCTTGTTGATACCCACCAGCACGATGCTTAGCGTGCCATCCGAGTTCAGCAGGCCGCTGACGTCAGTAGTGACCCAATCATGTGTAGAAAAGTGGGGTGATGTTCCAACTTTTGCCCCGGGTGTTGGAGCATTATTGTAGGTGATAGTTTTCTCCTGCCACGAGTTGTCATCAACCCTGTGCACCTCAAAGCCGCCGCTGGAGGAGCTGTTGGCGTAGATGCGCAAGGTCACACTGCTGATGGTGCCGTTGATCCCGCTGACATCAAACTTCAAGTAAGCGTGTACCAGCGGTGACCCATCCACCCTTATGGAGTGGTTGCTGCCAAAATTATTATTGGGATTGGACTGGTTTACATATGAATCGGCGACAGGTGTAAAAGTCAATGTGTTGCTGGCATTGGCCGCTTGCGGTTGGCTGAAGATGGCCAACCCGGAAGCAACCAAACCGATCATACATACAATACTGATAAAAATCGTTGACTTTTTTAGGCGGGTTTGGAAAGGTTTCATTGGTTAATTCTCCTTTATTTGGGGTGCTTGGATAATTCCGACAAATTCCGCGGCAACGATACAAAGCTTTGGTAAGCGGTAATGGAATTATCCTCTCGGGAATAACCATCCATTCGTGGTACCCCTTTGCCCCCAACCGGAAAGGTGGCTTGTTCTTCCCCACCGTCGTGGGGACACCAGGACCAGGCTTTACTGACTGTCTGACCCTGGTTCTAACTTCCTGAGGAACCCGTCGCCTATTTATGGGTGTAACTTATATATAGATCCTGACTAAACTGATAAAGTACAAACTCCTTTCTTACCGTTCTGTTTTCCTCCGAATCGAGCAGAGGTTTTCGATTAACGATAGACGCGCTTACCCCAAGGCGGGGTGATGCATGGAACCTGAACTGAGGAGGGGTAGGCGGCTACCTACAGAGAGATTTTCGCATTCTACCAGGGCTTATTAACCCGTGAAGTGACATATGTCATATCTTTGTTGTTATTTCGCCTAACAGATATGTAAGGGATTTTTAATCTAATGCCACATGCAGGAAAGTCACATCAGGGATGAGGTCCCCGGGAATCACTGCAAGCCGCCGCTCAGCTTGACGCTGGCGGCTTCGGGCGGGGCAGCGGTCTTGGACTGGGGGTGGCTGTCCTCCCGGTAATGGCAGCCCCGGCTCGTCCGGTTTCGGTGAGCCTCGTATGCCACGATCAAGGCAGTCTGTACGCTGTTGCGCAGCCCAATCAACTCGTCTGAGAGGCGCGTCTTGCGGTAAAACTCCTCGATATCCAGCCACAGCTGGCGCAGGTCGCGGATGGCGCGGTTCAGACGATACTCGCTACGCACCAATCCCACGTAGTACCACATCAGGTTACGCACGCTGTACATATCCGCCCTGATCAGGTTAGCGTCCGGCTCATAGATCAGGCCACTGTCATTCCATTCTGGAATGTCATTGCCGTTCAACAACGGCGCAGGTGATGAAGCACGAATGTCTTCAGCAGCCTGCACCCCCCACACCAGCCCTTCCAGCAACGAGGTGCTGGCAAGGCGGTTGGCGCCGTGCACCCCAGTGCAGCTCACCTCCCCCACCGCATACAGGTTGGGGATGCTGGTACGCCCATTCAGGTCCACCTGCACGCCTCCACAGAAATAATGCGCCGCCGGCACCACCGGGATGGGCTGCCGGGTGATATCGATGTTATGGCCTAGGCAGTAAGCGTAAATATGGGGGAATCGCTCCTTGATATATTCGGCCGGTTGGTGCGAGGCGATGTCGAGAAGCACATACGGGTAGCCCTGGTCCACCATTTCGGAATAGATGCCCCGCGCCACGATATCACGCGGCGCCAGGTCTTTCCACTCGGGGGCGTAGCGCTCCATGAAGGGTTTTTCCTGCGGGGTGAGCAGGATGCCTCCCTCGCCCCTCACCGCTTCGCTGATCAGGAACTTGGTGGCATCGCTGGAGCTGAGCGCCGTGGGGTGGAACTGCACGTACTCGGCATTGATGATATTAGCCCCCGCCCGGTAAGCCATCGCCACCCCATCGCCACGTGCCCCGCTGGGATTGGTGGTATTCAAGAAAATCTGTCCAATACCACCCGTCGCCAGGATGGTCTTTTGAGCCAGGATTGGCTCCACGCACCTCGTATCCTGGTTGAAGACGTACGCCCCATGGCAGGCAAGCGGCCTGTACACCGCCAGCGGGTCGGTGGCGTGGTGAGGAAAGGTGATCAGGTCAACCACGGTATGTTTCAACAACAGGGTGATGTTGGGGAAGTCCTTCATCTTATGCAACAATGCCTGCATGATGGCTTCACCCGTGCCATCTCCCACATGCAGGATGCGCCGGCGAGTGTGGGCGGCTTCCAGACCCATCAGCAGATTACCGCTCTCATCCGTGTCGAATTGCATCCCGACCTGGCCGATCAGCAGCTGCTGCAGCAATACGGGGCCGCGCTCGGCGATCTGCCTGACCGCCTGAGGGTACGAAAGCCCCGCCCCCGCGCTCAGGATATCCTCTTCCAGCAGCTCCACGCTGTCATCCGCGCCGCAGCCCACGATGCCCCCTTGCGCGTGGCTTGAATTGCTGTCGATGGCATGCTCAGCACGCGACACAATGGTGACCTGGCGCTGAGAGTCGTTTGCCAGGGTGATGGCTGCCGTGGCTCCAGCGATGCCGCAACCAATGACCAGGACCTCTGTCTGCATCTGCTCAGTCTCCAGGCCTAACCGATGGCGATCATGCGTTCCACCGAGCGCGCCGCCCGCAGGCGAATATCCTCAGGGATGTCGATCACGTACTGGTTATGCTGCAGGCTCTTCAGGGTATCTTCCAGGGTGATCTGGTTCATGTGCGGGCAGCGCACCATGCACAGGCGCAGCATGTCTTTATCCGGGTTGGCCGCGGCAATGTTATCCCCCATGGCGCACTCCGTGAGCACCAGGTATTTCGCCGCCTTTGACTGCTGCACGTAGCGGATCATGGCATTGGTGCTGCCCGAGAAATCTGATGCTGCCACCACCTGGGGGCTGCACTCTGGATGCGAGAGAATCACCACCTCGGGGAACTGCTGGCGCACGGTCTCGATATCCTTCACGGTGAACTTTTCGTGCACCTCGCAGCGCCCGTGCCAGCCGATCATCAGATCGCCGGCATGCTCCCCCACTTTTTGGTAGTCGAGCAAGGTGGAGCTTTTTCCATCCTGCAGGGTGGGGAACACGATGTGCCGGCCGGTCTCTATGGCCACGTTGCGAGCCAGGTACTCATCCGGCAGGAAGATTACCGTGCTGGAATGAAGTGAATCCACCACCGCAGCGGCATTGCTCGACGTGCAGCAGATATCCACTTCAGCCTTCACATCAGCATAGGTGTTCACGTAAGCCACAGCCGGCACGCCCGGGTAGCGGGCGCGCAGCTGGCGCACGTCGTGGGCGGTGATGCTGGCTGCCAGGCTGCAACCCGCCTTCTCGGACGGCAGCAGAACCGTCTTGGTGGGATTGAGCAGCTTGGCAGTCTCAGCCATGAATCGCACCCCGCAGAACACGATGATATCCTGATTGGTTTGGGCGGCCTTGCGGCTCAGGTCCAGCGAATCGCCCCTGAAATCGGGGATGGAATAGTACAAAGCCGGCTCCATGTAGTTGTGTCCGAGGATGACGGCATTCTTCTCTTTTTTAAGCTGGTTGATCTGTTCTGCCAGCTCGGCTTTATAACGTAGCTCCACATCAGGCACCACCCGCTCGAGCCTGGCTTTCATTTCTTCATACAAGCTTGCTACACTCATAAATCCCACTCCATCAAAAAATCTCCACTGCCCGTGATATACCGGATGCAATTTATCCTATTTTCATACTGATGTCAAGCACCGGGGCTGAATGGGTGAGAGCGCCGGAGGAGATGAAATCCACGCCGGTTTCCGCAATCTGACGCACGTTCACCAAGCTGATGTTCCCCGAGGCTTCCAGCGGAATGCGCCCGCCGGCCATCTGCACAGCATTGCGCATTGTTTCCAGATCCATATTATCCAGCATGATGCGGTTTACATTCAGTCTAAGAGCCTCGTTCAGCTCGCTGGCATTTTTCACTTCCACTTCGATGGCATACTTCTCGCCATACATCTCCCGTGCTTGCTGCACCGCCTGGGTGATGCCTCCCGCGGCGCTGATATGGTTGTCTTTGATCAGCAGCATGTCGAACAACCCGGCGCGGTGGTTCTGCCCGCCGCCCATGCGCACGGCATATTTATCCAGGTAGCGCAAGCCTGGGGCGGTCTTACGCGTGTCGAGGATCATGGCATGGGTGTTGCGCACGGCATCCACAAAGCGCCGGGTGAGGCTGGCGATGCCCGACATGCGACCCAGGAAATTGAGGGCGGTGCGCTCGGAAGCCAGCAAGCAGCGGCCATCGCCGCGCACCTCCACCATGATCTGCCCCTTCTGCACCACCTGCCCATCCCTGGTTGAGCTCCTGAAGGTGAGGGTGGGGTCCACCAGGTTGAAGATGGCATTGGCTACCGGCAGCCCAGCCACCACCCCGCTGGCCTTGGCACGGATATACCCGCTGAAGCGGCTGCCAGCCGGCACAGTAGACTGGCTGGTTATATCCCCATCGTCCAGGTAAGCCCCAAGGGTGGTCAAGTCGCCTGACTCGGTCAGGTCTTCGGCCAGCGCCGCCAGCATGACATTGACCGCCGAGGGATGCTGGATATCGCGTGGTAGCAGCGAACGCACCAGCTCGAAACGCGAGAGCAACTGATCGGGAACAGCACTCATAGAGGCACCTCGGGGCTAATTTTACCTTATGCGCGGGAATATGAGGTGAGTTAAAAATGAAGGACAAAAAGACAGATACGACACGATGGTCACAAAGAGATTTATGTCTCTTTTTTATTTTCCCCTATCCCATTCGATACTTATTGGGAAAGTTGAAGGTGTGATGGGGCAGGTTTATTAATCTCCGCCATCAGCGGTGGCAGCTGCATCTTTATTCCCGTGCTGTTTAATAATGGAGGGCGACCCATCACGGTGATCCATGATCCCGCCCACTCAATAACGGGTCGCCCCTACGCCTGGCAAATGGGTATAATCAATCACGAACACTATAAAAAAACGACGAGGAACGAATAATTTTGGACAAGAATTTTTCTGGGAAGTGACCTATTGACCAATTTTTCAGTTGTTAATGTACAGTCTCATAAATACGAAAAAGCCCACGCCTGAATTGAACCAATAAAAAAACAAAAGCATTCAATTAATCTTTCCAACTAATGGTTAGTAATAACGCATATATGTAAGTACTCACACCCCCACCCCTTTTTCTCCTCCCCCGCAAGCGGGGGAGGAGAAATTTTTCGAGATCTTATCCATAAAATATCATGAAGAAGATGAGTCATTGGGTAGCCGTGAGTAAAACCGTACTTTCCCGGCCCAAATCAGCCGGTATACGAACGTCTTTATTTCGTAAAAACTGAATGAAG